>CANNKH010000278.1 GCA_947504985.1 Methylococcaceae bacterium
CTCGCAGGAAGGCAAAAATGCCCGCGCTATCCGCCAGCCGTTTCAAGCGGGTTCTCAAGAGTTGATTGAGCAAGCGGCTGATAGTCTGGATGAGATCAAAAAAATTTTGCAGGTACAAGCACCTAACCAAGTGTTTATTGCCTTTACGGCAACACCAACTGCCGCAACCGTAAAGCTGTTTGGCGAAGCTTTCGATACCTACAGCGAGGCAGAGGCGATTGCTGAAGGCTATATTGTTGATGTCGCTGCCCAGATTATTTCTTATGAAACACTGTACAACTTACATCTTCCGTTAGTGCCAAATGCCGAAGAAGAGAGGCTTTATCCCAAAGGGATTATCATCAAGTTGTTAAAGCAAGTGGCATTTGAGGATGATGGTTTGATTCAATACAAAGCCGAAGTGATGTTACGCGCCTTTGAAGAACAGGTTAAGCCGTTGATTGACGGGAAAGCCAAGGCCATGATTGTCAGCTCATCACGGATTGCTGGTCTAAAGTATTATCAGTTATTAAAAGCCAAAATTGCCGAAAAGCAGTTAGGTTATAAAGTGCTTTATGCGTTTTCGGATTTTACCCATAGGGACACTAACGAGGAAATCAGAGAGCATCAGCTTAATGAGTTAAATAATGGAGAGCTGATTGAAGCGCGTTTTAAGCAAGACGATTACCGGATTTTAGTGGTGGCAAGTAAGTTTCAGACCGGATTTGATGAGCCGTTATTGGCGGGCATGTTTTTAGATAAGCCTGTCATGGATAAAAACGCCGTGCAAACCGTGTCGCGTTTGAACCGTTGTTATGAAGGCAAAAGTAAAGTAATTGTCATCGACTTTACCAACAACACGGCGAATATTCTGAAAGCCTTCAATAAATACCGGAAAGGGTCGCCCTACGAGGCCACGCCGCCCGATCAGCAAAAGGTCATGACGCTTTATCAAGGTATTATCGAGCGTGGCTTATTTACTGAGGTTGATGCCAGCCATTTTGTGGCGCTGTTAAGGCAAGGGCAAGATGCCGTCATACAAACGGAAGTGAACCGTTATCGTCAGCGATTTTTATTTCAGTATGATAATTTAATCGAGCGTAAAGCCTACGTCTATGAATTGGCTAAATTGGTAAAGGCGTTTAATTTCTTGAGCAGTTTTTATCATTATGAAGCCGTGATTGAGCAATTTGTTTTGTTTGCCGAATTTATCCAGCCGCAATTGCTAAAAGAAGGGGCTATATCGGAATTAATGAAGGCTATCAGCAAAGTTAAGCTGGTTAAGGCTAATGTGAGCTATAAGGGAGTTACTGAGAATAAGCCAGGAACTATAAAAGAACCTAGCGGCAGAGGTGGAGGCAATGCAACACCAAGCCCCGTGGTCAAGACCTCAATCCAAGCTACTGTTGATGACATTCGGGGAAAATATCCGATTAGCGATGAAGAAGCCTTGATTATTCGGGAAGTTTGCGAGGAAAAGCAAAAAGATGAAACGATTCTGCTAACGATTCAACGTAATAAGGATAGAAATCATTTCTTGAATGTGGTTTACAAACCGCAAATCCGTCAATCTATCGAGCAAGCTTATAGCCAACGCGGACACGATGATGAAATTTATGATGATAAATATGCGGATAATGGCGCGATTTTCGACATGATGGCGCATAGTGTTTTGACTTATGGGTTGAGTCGTTGTACCTATTGAGCACTCGTCAAGGGTTGCTAGTCAGGTTGTCTAAGTGATTGAGCGTCAGAAATCTCAAGTTCTGCCAGAAATTGAATAACCCAGCATTTGACGCGTGGTAGGCAAGCGTTCAGTGCGGCTTGTTTTTCTGGAATAGCGAAAAAGTCGGGTTCATGAAGGTAAGGGTTGCTAATTCTACCTACATCCCTAGCATCATGGCTGAGATCAACAATTCTTCCGTCGATGACATTGTATTGATGTTCATAGTGACCACGGATGCTTCCACCGAAAACTTGCTTCATAAACAAACTGCCATATTTGCATGAGCCCGACAGATCGGTTGGCGGTGTGGTCTGCCGTTCGGTAGCCAATTCGCACCATTTACGAAACATAAATAGTTTGGCTTGCGCAAAACGTTCGTAAGAATAGCGTAGTGGTGTTTCTCTGCTTGCCAGCCACGGTGTCATGGTAAATGCGTATAGGCCGGAAACGTTTGTAACCGGTTGTCGCCCTGTGCTTTGCCAATGGTAAAATGATATAAACTTTGAAAAGTGTCGTCTTTAATACCCAGAATCTCATGCACGCTGTCATCAAAATAACAGCCGATGCCCGTGCCACGAATGCCAGCCGCTTCTGCTTCCAGATACAACACTTGACCGATTAGTCCGCATTCCCAAAATAAATGTCGATACCGCCACGGTGCGCTTTCAACCGTCGTTCTGAATTCAGCGACCATTGCCAGACTGAAGGCACTATCGCTAGCAATGGGTTGGTGGCAGGAGAGGGTTTTGGCAAGCTGTTTCATATCGCCAGAATATAAATGATAAAACGGCAATGTTTCGGATTGCTGTTGCCAAGCGAATAAGTCAGATGTCGCTGCCTGCAAGGGTTTTAGCGCGGCGTTATCTCTGACTAAAGCATACAGACCGGGTGTTAAGTCTGCCACGCGATGCACAAAAATAAACAGATGTACTTTGGCTGGCCAATGCCACAGATCAAACGCCGCCGTATCAGCTAAAACGGCACTGAGTAGCCGGTAAAAATCAGCTATGGGCAGCGGCGACATTTTGCCATCGAACTGTTGTGCGCTACGCCGTTGCCGGATAAGTGCGCTCGCGCGGTGTTGACACGTTGAGGTAAGCGGCATTAGTCGAGTGACTGATTTATGCGGCTCTAGTGTGTTTGGCTTGCGAGTGGCTTCGCTCACGTCATCAATCACTGGCCAAGAATATAAATGGTATGCCCGCAAACTGTCAGCTTTGCCAAACCAGTTTGCAGCAGATGAGCGCGTTGATAACTTCTGATCGGTTAAATGCAGCGGGTGCGCGGTGGTCAGAATACGGCATAGCACATCGGGTGATTCCTGCTCGTGTTTTATAAAATCATGGTGTCTGTCCAAACCCAGCAATGCTGCAATATCTGCATCGGCAATGTCTGCTAATAATGCTATCGACCAGCCCAGTGTTGCGGCGGCATAACGCAATGCACCTAGCGCGTGACCAATATCGTGTTGGCAATACCGATAAGCCCGCTCGCCATATTTCCAGGCTTCCCGCCAGTGAATGGAGGATAAGCCGATAAGTAAGTCGGTTTCAGTAATCTTGTCGGAAAACTGACAACGCTGTTCAAGACGATGGTCATGGCTAACATAGTGATAAACGCCTGAGGTAATAAAATCACTACCCGTGCTAATCAGGTACGCTTCGGTTGGGTGCAGGTTGCCGCTAGATGGATTACAGCGTAATGACCAGCGATTAGGCCCGTATTGTTTCCATGCTGATAAACCGAAGGCTAACTCCAGTAACAAACCGACACTATCAATAGTCAGTGGTTGTACTGGAATGTTCTGGGGATTATCGAGATCAATGAATAACACGTCCAGATCGCGCCCCGGTTTAGGCAGTGTAATACTATCGCAACCGGAAAATCGTCGGAACGGATCGGGTTGGTCGTCCCAGTCGATGGCTTCTGGACCTTTGGCGTAGCGATCAAGGCTGTGCTTGGTGCGCTGGTGGTAGTTTAGGACGGTTTCGTGGTGTGGCTTCATCAGCTTGTTACCTTGATTAATAGAGGGGCTACCCACTTACATAGCGTCGTTGGCTGAGCGTTGTCGAAGCGAACAACCTGCGCTGCTGGCTTTAACTCAGCTGACTTCGGCTTCGCTCAGCCAACGGTGATTTATTTTTGCGAACTGCCTTAGTGGGTTGCCAAAATA
>CANNKH010000279.1 GCA_947504985.1 Methylococcaceae bacterium
AAAATCAAACATATTAGCAACAATAACCTACAAAATCAGCCTTCGTGACAAAAAAAATCCCGAATTTAGAAGATAGTGATTTATTTCGCGAAGCGATAGGAAAAGTGCGACTGGTAAAAAACGATAAAGTGCATTTAACACCACAAGCTAAGCCCAAACCTTTTCCAAAATCACCCGCTTTTAATCAACAGGGGGTTTTAACGGCGCTACCCGAAGCCGATGTTGACGTGGTAGGCAAGGAAGACTCGCTAGATTTTATTACCCCGAATTCGCAAAAAAATATCTTAACAAAACTGCGCCAAGGCTATTTTGGTTTAGATGCTGAAATAGACTTGCATGGCTTAAGCAGCAATGAAGCTAAACAGCACTTAATGAATTTCCTGCACCGTTGTGTAAAAGAAGATTGTCGTTGTGTGCATGTTGTACACGGTAAAGGTTACCGGTCACAGGATGATTATCCCATTCTTAAAAACAATGTTAATTTATGGCTGAGACAGCATAAAGATGTCCAGGCATTTTGTTCTGCGGCACCTAAAGATGGCGGCACAGGCGCACTTTATGTTTTGCTGTATTCATCAACAAGATAACCCTATTTATCAATGAATCCTTAGTAAACCAGCCCCCCCTCCGGGTTGTTTTTATGATAAAAAACTTTACCGTTTACCCCTCTGGGATAGTGCCACTTTTTAACTTGAGTAGAGATAAGCAATGACTTTTACCGTTAAAACAATTAAATCATTAGGCGTACTTTGCAGCGGAGGCGATAGTCCTGGCATGAATGCCGCAGTACGTTCCGTTGTCAGAACAGCTATTGGTCTGGGCATTGATGTTTTTGGCATTTACAAAGGCTATTCCGGTTTACTGGAAGGTAATATCCAAAAGCTTGGCTTGTCATCTGTTAGCAATATTATTCAGCGCGGCGGGACGATTCTCGATACTTCACGATGCCTTGAATTTCATACCCCAGAAATCAGGCAGGAGGCGGCGCATATCTTGCTTAGAAAACATATTGACGGTTTGATTGTTATTGGTGGAAACGGCTCTTTTGCTGGCGCAATGGAGTTACATCGAGAACATGCGATACCCGTCGTCGGCATTCCCGGCACTATTGATAATGATATTTCTGGCACTGAATATACTATCGGGTTTAATACTGCAGTACAGACGGCGGTTGATGCCGTCGATAAAATCAGGGATACCGCCTCAGCACATGCAAGAACTTTTCTAGTTGAAGTTATGGGGCACAGGTCGTCCAGCATTGCATTGCAAGTGGGCGTCTGTACCGGTGCTGAGCATGTTGTTTTATCTAATCAAGCGATTGACTATGAAAGAATCGCAAACGACATCAAAAAAGGGGCAGAACGAGGAAAAACATCATCGATCATTATTGTTGCTGAAGGGGAAAAATCCGGTTTGTCTTATCAGATAAAAGAGGTACTGATGAATCAATATGATATTTCCGTTCATGCTTGTGTACTGGGACATATCCAACGTGGTGGCAGCCCAACGGCATTAGATCGATTGATTGCTTCTAAAATGGGATATGCCGCCGTACATGCTATTTATGGAGGGCAGCAGGCGCATGTGACTGCAATGAATAAAGGCGAATTAGTTATGGTGCCCTTAGCTGATTGTTTAGAAGGACAAATCGAAACCACCGAGCCAGCGCTTGATTTAATCCGAGCATTAGCAATTTAAAGGAATCTGTAACGTGCAGTCTCCACGAAATTTCTCTTCACAATCGTTTTAGAATACCTTGTGGCGGTTTGCTGGCACGAAACCGCCCTACGCCCTTCTCTACCTTCAATACGGTTGATGTTATTCAACGCAAATCGTGCGATCAGCCAGCGATTATTTAATTAGCTTTTAAATTACTGGCATGTAATCCGCATTCTTTTTTAGTTTCAGCTTCCCACCACCAGCGCCCAGCTCTTTCGTGTTCATTAGGTAGCACGGTGCGCGTGCAGGGTTCACAGCCTATGCTGACAAAGCCTTTTTCGTGTAATTCATTATGGGGGACTTGATAGGCGTGAATGTAATCCCAAACCTGCGCTGAACTCCAGTTTAGCAAGGGATTAAATTTAACTAACAAATGTTCGTCAGTTGAAAAAGTGCTGTCCCGTTGTACTTCTGGAATATGCTGGCGAGTATCTGCACTTTGATCTTTACGTTGACCCGTAATCCAGGCATCCAATCCCGCCAGTTTACGTGATAACGGTTCAACTTTGCGTATAGCGCAGCAATCATGATGACCGTCTTGGTAAAAACTAAACAGGCCTTTACTTTTGACAAAGGCATCTAGTACCTCTCTATTCGGGGCTAGCAACTCAATGTCTATCTGGTAATGCGTCCTGATTTTTTCGATATACCGATAAGTTTCAGGATGCAATCGTCCGGTATCCAAACAAAAAACGGTGATGTCTTTTTTTATGGCTAAGGCCATATCAATCAGTACAACATCTTCGGCGCCGCTGAAAGAAATGGCGATATTGTCAAACAAAGCCAGTGCCTTTTTAAGAATAATACGCGGGCTTTTGTGGTTTAGCTCCGCATGTAAGGCTTCGATATTAAGTGTGGTCATCGTGTTAATGGCAGATTTGTGAAAAATAACGGTTTAGAAATTCATCGAAAGGCAGTTGTGGTTTAGCTTCGATTTCGGTTTGTTTGCTATGGGATTTTTTAGCCATTGCCGTGAACTGTTGCATTTTTACTGCATCCAGTGGGTTAGCTCTAAAATACTGGGCGTATTCGGTGGATTGGTTTAAAGCGAATTGCGCAAACGATTGTGACTTGTCACTCATTCCCGCCAGTAGTTGTGCTGAAGCGGTTAAATCGGGATTATTGACCCGTTCTTGTTGTTCTTTGAGAGCGTTGCTGTAAAGCGGATCAGGCTGGTTATTGTCCAGAATGGCACATACAGGCTGCATTGATGCAAGAATTTCATGTGCCCAATCTTGCAATAAAATTTTCTGATGATTTTTAGTTAATTCCAATCCAAGTTTTCTGCCCTGATTAGCAACAGCCAACTGATTAGTGTTATTTATCTGGTGATCTTGATCAGACATATTGGGGCTGTCTGTTAGCAAACAAGTGAGTAACAAGGCTTCGATGAAACGGGCTTTATTATCATCGATACCGATAGGATGAAAGACATCCAGATCTAATGAGCGCATTTCTATGTAGCGCACTCCCCTACGTTTGAGGGCGACGGTTGGTTTCTCGCAAGACTCCGCAATCTGTTTAGGGCGAATGGTGCTGTAAAATTCATTTTCAATTTGCAGAATATTGCCGTTGAGCTGGCGGTATTCGCCATTAACAATAATGCCCCTATTTTGATAATCAGGATAAGGCGTGCTAATAGCTTGACAGAGACTGGCAACGTAGCCAGACAATGAGTTGTAATCAATTTTTAGATTCGCCTGATTTTTGCTTTTATAACCAATATCGCTCATCCGCAAGGATGTCGCGTAAGGATGATAAAGCGTATCGCTATCGAATACTTCAAACTGGGATTTCAGCTCAGGACGGCTGTTGAAGAAGCTTTTGCAAATAGCGGGGGAAGCACCGAATAAATACAGAATCAGCCAACCGATGCGCTGAAAGTTTCTGATTAAGCCAAAATAACCCGTTGCGGTAAACTGCTCCAGACTCAACGGACTGTTTTCCTGTTGATGCAAGCTTGCCCACAACGCTTCAGGTACAGAATAATTGAAATGAATGCCGGCAATGGCTTGCATTGTTCTACCGTAACGATGCCATAAACCATGACGGTAGACATGCTTCATGCGCCCGACATTTGAAGTGCCATAATCTGCTATGCGAATACTTTCGTCACCATTAAGACCACAAGGCATACTGCTGCCTAGC
>CANNKH010000280.1 GCA_947504985.1 Methylococcaceae bacterium
ACGATGTAATTGCCTGAAAGTTTTGGAACAGCCAGAGCGTTACCAGTTACTAATACTGAAGCTATTGCTACCAATACTAATTTTTTATTCACCTTGTTAAATAAAACCATTGTCATATATCCCCGTAATCTAAAGTTGAAATGCCTAACACCAAGTTAAGGCGGCGGCACGAACGCTTATAGATAACACGCGCGTATCAGAGCCGCTCGCCTTAAACGCCTTGTTGGATTATATTTTAAGATTTAATAAGTTGGTCATAACTATAATGCGAACCAATCCAAAACCATACAAGCCCTTCTTGTCTTTCTTTTGCTAATGCACGGTAATTTAAGCCAACACGAACTGACCAAAAAACACCTACTTTTTTCAAACGCAAAGAAGAATGGCGAGGATTATTACGAAGTAACTCAAAATTTTTATCTGCTAAATTGCGGATATTCTCAGGAAGTTGTCGGTAATAAAACCAAAATTCAGATGTTGCAAAATGATTCACAAAGGTTTTGTGCGACCAGCAATAAACTCATCATCAGCATATTTACCAATTGTATCTAAACGACCAGACAAAATATCGGCTTCAATCTTTTTATCCCACTGATTAGCCATAAATTCTTCAAACCACTCCGAGAATTGCATAAGCTCATTTTGAGGGAGATTTGATACTGTCGCTTTAAGTTCTTCTGTACCAATCATAATTCAATCCTAAAATAACTATACATAGTAAAATTAATGCTTAAATTAGTATATTAAGCAGGTGGAAGACAAGTTGCAGAAGTAAATATCCATTTGGTTGTATTATACAAATTAAACGAACCATCATCTAACCATTCTTGCCAAAAACCAGTTAAAAGCTTTGAATTAACTTTTGTTAATTCAATAGATTCATTTAATTCTGCATTAGCGTGTAAATTTCCGTGTAAGTGTACATCATTACCTTTAATATACCAATGACCTGAGCCTGTACTTTCTACAGGAGTAGTTAAATACCATGTGCCACCAGCTTTAATACAAATTCCAACAGTAGAATATAGTGTTCCTGTACTATCCTTATATGTATCAACTGCCCATTGTCCTTCTGGAAACGCCGCTTCTGCTGTTGTTGCTAATCCCAATAAAAAGCTAATCAGAATAATTCTTTTCATAATTCCTCCAAAGTAAAAATCCAACGTAGAGCTAAGCCGACCGCTGGAGCGTAGCGGAAGCGGGTCGGCTTGAGCGCAATGTTAGGCATTTTTCTGCAAATCAATCGAGTCTGACCCCATTGATTTTGCGCAGCGCGTCCGAGTTGAGCGCCGGGTTAGGGCGCATTGTACGGCCCAAGGAAACGCACGCCGTTAAAGTGGATCAGGTGGGACGGTGCATCAGCTACCCACACCTCCGTTTCCCATGCGATTTCGCCAAGGTAACGGCTCATAATCGCCCGGTTTGGGAAGGCAGTCACATAGACCAGCCCAGCAGTCGATCCGGCAAAGAGCTTTGCAAGCTCGGCGTGTCGCTTGCCATCGACGGGGCCATGACTGGTAACGGACTCAATCAGCAGTAGCCAATTTTTTGCGGTGAAGTGCAACACCACATCAGGCATCTTTCCGTGTGAATCCACATCAACACCCAGCCCTGCCAGCAAGGGCGCGTCAAAGTAACCCCATTTGTCGCCAGTATCCCCGGCATAGACCAGCACGCTCCCCGGCGCGAAGCGCGGGGCGAAGTCCGCAATAATGGCCCGGATCAGCTCACTATGCTCGCCGGGACTGAGGGTGATTTCCTTTCCTGGCGCAATCTCAACCGGGATGCGGTTCTGCTCTCGCTCCATCGCGTAGCGAGCAACCAGCGTTTCACGCTTGGCCAGATAGGCCGCAAGGCTTTCATGCCATGCTGGTGTACCAAAGGCGCGCAGCAAGGCCAGCGCAGCAGGTTCAACCTGATAGACCGCCTTCGGGCTATTCACCGGACGGTCTGGCTTGTCAGGGTTGTACAACGCGATCCCTGCATCGCAGAACTGGTGCATCGTCTGACGGCGGATAGTTTCTCGCGTGTTTGGTGCATATTCCTTGTCGTAGTGTTCCCGCGCCCAATCCATGATCGGTGTGATGCCCAAAAGTGGGTTTTGCGCATCGGCCCACGCCTTGCCAGGTGTGAGGTTCAATAAAGCCAGCAGACAAAGGGCCGAGCGCTCGTTCTGTTGCGCCCGAGGCAGGCCCAAAGAAATGATGATCTGGTGCGCGACCTCGATGTAATCGTTCTTCTTGTTCATGCGGTGAGTGTTCCTAACTTTTTATCAATCAGTGTTTGCGTGAGTTCGCCTTGTTGCATCGCCCATTCTCCAAGCTCAATCAGGGCGGCGCGACTCGGGTACTTCATTTGCTTTAAGTCGGTTGCATTGACCTGCGTATGGCCGCTAAAGCGCCTGAAATTGTCGTCAACAATGGTCGAGTTAAGGAACACGGCCAACCCACGCGCTAACGCTTGCGGCAAGCCACGTTTGTTTTCGTGGAACAGGTTTAGATGGTTCTCGAAGGCCAATACGACCGCACCATCAAATGAATCAGGGGCAACCACGCCCGCAACTATCCGCCGCTTTTCCTCCTTCGATGAAAAACGGCGCACCACGCAATAAAAACCGATTGGATACAACCATTTTTCGGTTTCGCCGTTACGCTGGATTGCGTTCGGCTTCTTCATGCCAACTTGCGGCCACATTGTGGCGCTGCTGCAGAAATGGCCGGGATAAAGCAAGGGAACGGTACCGGGTTCTGGCATGTCTCGTAGATGCTCTTTCAGCCGAAAATCGACTACCGGCCCGGTCGAAACCTTAATGCCAAGATCGGTTAGCGCATGACGGATGATCGGGGATAGCTCGGTGGATTTTTCGGCCAAAGTAGGCACATGAATAAACCGCTCGGAATCGTCCGGGAACACTATTCGGTCGAACTGGTGTTCATGGGTTTCAAGGTCGGAAAAGCTGTCGTCCGTCGATGTGGAAACCGTTACCGGCCCTTGCTGGCCACCACGCTCAAGCCGAATGATGATGTTCTCTTGCAGAACATCATCATCTTTGAATGCCTTGCTACGAGACTTGAACAAGTGCATGTGCCGGATGGCTGCGCGCTCAAGGATGAAGTCACGGAACGGGCGGTAATATGGCCCATTGCAAAAGCTGCGCGGGATGATCGCCACGATCTGCCCGCCCGGTGCTGCCATCGCCACGGCCAGCGCCACAAAGGCGGAATAAAGATTGACGGTTTCAATTCCGGCCTCACGAAGAAGCAAGCGGCAACTTGAATTGCTTCCGATTTTTTTGTAAGGCGGATTCAGTATGGCGTGAGTGAAATTGTGTTTTTGAAATTGAACTGCATTAACTGCTTCCTCAATAAAATCACTTCCAATCACTTCAAAGGAGAAATTGCATTTTTTAATGTAAGGAGAAAGAGATTGCTTAAGTTCATCATGTATGGAATCGTCAAGCTCAAATGCTTTTAGGTGTATTTTTTTGAAGTTCAGACTTCCAGTGACGCACCTTTCCAGAAAGGCACTCGACAGAGAGCCAATTCCTGCCCCAGCATCCAGCAGGCGGCATTCACCGCTTGACGCAGGAAAAAGCGCTGCCATAAATGAGGCGGTGTTCGCAGGCGTAAGAAATTGCCCGAACTGCGATTTTTTCTTCGCGTCGGTTCGTCCTGATACTTTCAAACGGGTCTGTTCAACAACTAATAGCAATGTCTCGCCTCCTGCATATGCGCACTAACGCAGAAATCAGGGGCGGCGAAGCCGTCCCGCTGGATTGACGGGTTAGGGGTTGGTTGATAAGTAGAAAAGATTTTGCAATGGAAATTAACAAAAAAACTACAACGGAGAGCG
>CANNKH010000281.1 GCA_947504985.1 Methylococcaceae bacterium
GGGAGTCACTTTAGTCGTCATGATCACGCCATTCGATGAATACTAGAAATTTCAACTTATAAGATAAATATAGTGATATAAATATCAAACCTTTTTATCTAATTTTCCTTATTGTATAAGCGATCGTTTTTTGTATGTGTTCTGTGTGACTATTATCATGGTGATTAACAATGCCAGAGACTTCCTAAAAAAGTGCCGATTTTATATGGTTAAAATTGGGAAGTCGTAAAGTAGCCTAAAGCCACGCCGTCTGTGGCTTTTAAAGAAATTCTATGGGACTTTGGTGCCGTTTGTTTAAACGTATCCATTAATGGTTTTTCGTGGGAACAGTCGTTAGAATAATCTTTCCCTTGAAAAGCGATGTGGTACTGCTTTTTGAAAATTGATGTGTGGAATGTATATACGATGCATATTTTGCTTGTTGACGATCATACCCTTTTTAGAGAAGCACTTCTCCATGTACTGAATCAACTGGATACTCAGGTCGTCGTGTTTGAAGCGGCTAATGTCGAGGAAGCAGTCCAACTGATTTCCCGTACTCGTAACCTTGACTTAATTTTGCTTGATATTGATCTACCCCAAGTAGATGGGTTAACTGCCTTGCCCGGTCTACGTGAATTGGCCCCTACTGTACCTATTGTTGTGTTATCCGGATCAGAAGCTTCAGAGCATGTTAAGCGGGCTTTGAATAACGGTGCCGTCGGTTATATCCCCAAATCGTGCAGCAGTCATGAGATGTTGGCTGCCTTGAATATCATATTACAGGGTGATATCTATATTCCACCCAAGTTGCTGGGCAAATTGGAGGCGTCTTCGCTGTCTTTTGGCAACTATTCTGAAAACCGCCCTGCACAAACCACGTTAACCACTCGACAAATTGAGGTTCTTGAATTGATGGCACGGGGATTGCCCAACAAATCAATCGCTAAAACATTGAATGTGGCAGAAGGGACGGTAAAACTGCATGTCGCTTCAATCCTTCGGGCGTTCGGAGCCCGCAACCGCACTCAAGCGGTCATAGAAGCCACACGACTGGGATGTGTCTGTGACATAACTAAAATATCTAGTTCGTAAGGTCTCTATCAATTCGAATTTGTTAAATGACGTAATTATGTCGGATAGAGATGAATCAGGACCTCTCTGCATTCAATTTGCTCAATAAATATTGTAATGTGCTACGCAGTTTGGCGGGTTGCACCGGCTTATGTAACAACGGATACCCGCTGGCATCGGCCTCCTGTAACCGCTCCGGTCCGGTATCGCCGGTAATGATCAAAGCGGCAACGGGATAGCCCAAACGATTTTGTAGCTGTCTCGCGACCTCAATGCCGGAAACATGGTCAGGCAACAGGTAATCGATAATCAACAAGTCCATCTTTTGCTCATTGGCGGCAAGCTTGTATTCCGCTTCGACCGAGGAGGTCGCGGTGATAACCCGGCATCCCCATCGAGTTAGTAATCCTTGCATACCCTCTAGCACGGCAATGTCATCATCCAGCACTAACACTTGGCGTCCGGTTAGTGGGGCATTTAGGCGATAGGACTTTTCAGTTACTGGTTCAGAAATACTATCGGTTGTTTGGTAAGCTACAGGCAAGGTAATTGAAAAACAAGAACCCCGGCCCAGTCGTGAAGTCACCCTAATTTCATGGTGTAAAAGACCGGCCAGCCGTTTGACAATGGCCAGTCCTAAGCCCAGTCCTTGCCGCCGGTCTCGCGCAGGATTGTTTAATTGATGGAATTCAATAAAAATTTCATCAAGCTGATCTTCAGGAATCCCCGATCCGTTGTCCAGAATTTGGATTTTAATGTCTTGTCCACGCGGACGGGCAGCGACTACAATACGACCATTTTCAGTATAGCGTAGGGCATTGCCGATCAAGTTGCGCAGCATCCGGTCCAACATAGTTGGATCGGTGTTGACGATGGCTAAAGCGGGACGGATGTGCAGTTGGTTATGATTTTCCAAGGCAATCGGCTGGAATTCCGCTTGCAAGCGACCGAACAGCTCAGACAATGCAACCGGCTCGATAGTGGGTTTGACGACCCCGGCATCCAGTTTGGAAACATCCAGCAATGCATTCAGCATGGAGTTGATCGCGGAGATCGAGTCTTCAACTTGTCCAATCACTAACGCCGTTTCCGGGCCATACACCCGATCGGATAATTCGGCGAAAAATAACCCTAATGCATGGATGGGTTGGCGTAGGTCGTGACTGGCCGCTGCCAGAAATCGAGTTTTGGCGACATTGGCTCGCTCAGCGTCCTTACGAGCTTTTTCAAGCGCCTGTTCACGTTTGATCAAGTCGCTGATGTCCGTATAAGTTAAAACGCGCCCACCTTGTCTGAGTTGAGCTTGGCGAATTTCATATACCTGCCCATCCGGCAAACGATATTCTGTTGGCCCCTCTGAATAGATCTGAAAAGGTGGATCTGCGGCTTTAAGGAGCGATGACAGATTGGTGTTGGGAGCTACCTTTGCTCCGGCTTCTCCGAGAAGATGGGTAAATTGTCGGTTCCACATACGCAGACGATCATCCTTGTCTGACATGCTAATGCCTTGATCCATATTTTCCAAAGCCGTTTCGAGTAAAAGCGATTTCTCTTCGGATTCCTGACGGAGCGCAACATTCTCGAAATTCAAGAGCAAAGCGTGATTAAGCATTCCAGCTAATTTTTTGCTGCTGGTAACGCCAAAGATAGTCAGCAATAAAAGCATCAGAGAAGTCGCTATGTAGGTTTTTCCTCCCTGTAGGAAGAGTAGGCTAACCAAAGACAGTGCAGCAGGAAATGAAACTATAATAACCGCAGGCAAATAACAAAACCAAGTTAACATGGCACCCACTATTTGAATGATCAGGGCAACGCTTATGATCAACACATTGATCGGTTCTGACGGCACCAAGAACCAAACTATGCCCATTACCCAACACGAACTACCCAGCGCAGAACCAAACAGCATGAGACGCTTGAATTTCCGGGTATCCGCAACCAACACCTCTTTATGTGTGCAGTAAAAACGTAATACCATCCATCTGAAAAAATTAATGGCTGAGAGCAGCGAAAACCATACTAACAACTGCGTATGTGTAGCGGTATCCCAAAGCCCGAAAACCAGTAGGATAGATATCGACAACATGCTGAAAAACATGTATCTGCCTTGCTCAGTTGTAACCCACAATCTTTCTATATCAATTTCATCGCGGAATTTTTGCTCAATGGTATTCATGGGTCGCTTGCCTCGTCTAATGCGGATCTAATCAGTTTTTAGCATACCCTGGACATTTGCTTGGCAAGTGCTTGGAGCTTGTTTGTTCCAGATTAAAAACCAGTTAGCTGAATAAGTTCTACGGTTTTTTATGCCGTTCTAGCTTAGTAATAAAACCACTTAACCACAACCGGTAATACGGCCTATATCTTTTGGCCTATCGCAGTCGTGAGTTGGCAGAAAACGAGTGAAGTAGGGGTCCTGTGGAACAACCCCCAAAAGTGTTCGTTCTGGCTATGTTTCTTCATGAATTGAATCGGAACCGGCATTTTTTAATGCATTAACTTACATGGACAAGGGGGCGAATACCCTATTTTCATACGGATTAGTCCATTTTACTAACTGAAAAACGATATTCTGAACTAAGATTTACTGAACCGGTTTATCTTACAATAACTGGCGTAACATGCTGATTTTTTGGACTGGGAAATTAGTTCAGCCAAACCCTCGTTTTTTTGAACCAGCATGACGAACCTATAGACTTTCAGAAATTAAGTTTCCAATCTTGCCTGTTAAAAACATTTAAAATCAGTCGCATGAACTTGAAAAAATATTTAAAACGGTATTGATGGAAA
>CANNKH010000282.1 GCA_947504985.1 Methylococcaceae bacterium
GGAGCTTATCTTCACGCCGAGTGGCAAAAATAGCTCAAGAATATCATCAAATGTGTTGAAATCCTGACTGGCAAAAACCTGTTCTTGCCGACAAACTCGAGTGCCATTGTGTTCTTTACTTAATAGCGACAACACCGTTTTTGTGCCACCTATATCACCTGCCAGAATCATAGCTATCCTCACTTTTTGTATCATTGTTATTATTGAGTAAATAAATCAGCGCATCCAGTATGCCATTGGCAACCCTATGGGGCGGTAGTTGGTAAAAAGCCTGCCACGCGATGGATACCACTTCTTCGTAATGTGCATTATGTTGGGGATGTGATTGTAACCAACAAATTCTGACCGCATGGCCAATAATCACATCCGTGACTAGCGTATCATTAATACACATTGAATTATCACGAAAAATGGAGGCCATCGCTTTGATGGCTTCTACGGTTAACTGCCGATACACCGAAGATTCAATTTTGTTGAGCAGATGATTAATTTGTAATTTGAAGGTTTGCTCGCCCGAGGTCATTTGCGACAAGATGGTTTCGCTATCCAGGCGTCTTTTACTGTTGAATTTTTCACCAATCATTAGCCCTTTACAATGATGCAAAATGCTCCAGACACTGGCAAAAAAAGCATCATTTTCGCGCCCCACACTACCTTGACGTTCGCGCCATTCGTACCAGTCTGAGCTTTCACCATGATCTTTTGCATCCATTGACTTAGGAAAACGCGCACAGCTCAAATCATCACAGTCACCTTCATAATGCAGCGTTTCTGTCTGCCCCAGTTGATTTTCCGTGTTGCTGTAATCAGCTAACGTCTCATGCACTTTTTTTGAGAGCTGGTAAGGGGATAAAAACAGAATGTCATTGAAAGCCTGATCCAACGTGCAACCCCGTTCGCGTTGTTGTCTAACCAAGACCAATTGAAGGATGTGCCCTACCCTTACCGTGTGCATGTCAGCGAACAATTCAGGATTAGATTTGATCAACATACCCAGATACAAAATGAGTTCCTGAATAATAATTATTTCACTGGCATTGTTATTGTTGTAGGTGCGTATGGTTTGCAGAATTTCTGATGAATCTGTGGGTCGAGTTAACGTTGCTCTGCCGCTATAGGCGCGTCCGACCGTTAATAAATGTTGGCGTACCAGTATATCGGTAGCCGCTTGTTCCAGATTGATGTCATATTTGCCCAGCAGTCCGGCGCAGCGCCTGACGATATACCAGACGTGCTGATCGCCTGCTCGCTCATAAAGCTCCTCCAGCAAATCCCGCACACGGCAAGGCCGACCTTCGGGCGTAGTCAAACCTAGGTTGTTATCGAGTCCGTGACGCTGACCCAAAAGGCTTAAGGCTTCAAGTTGTACATAGAGATTGGCGTTGGTTATCAATTGCCCGATTAAAACCTTGTCATCACTAAATTCCCAACTATTCAATAACAAGGTATCCAGTGGCTCGGAAGGCAGATTATCAACCGGCATGATCTGAAAAAATGGCCGTTCGGTTTCCTGCCAAGACGCTTTCGAAAAATGAAAATCATGCAGGTAATTAATTTTCTCATGGCTGGCGCTATCGGCAAATTCAGCAATATTTCCTAAGCGCACGGGGATACCTTTGATAACGCCTTGTTGCAATTCAGCAATAAAATCAATCAGCACGGCACGATTATCGGTATCCAGCATGTTCTGTTTGACACTCATCACAATCAGCGGATTGCCAACCCTGTCCCAATGTTTATAGATATACGCTAACTCCAGACGTAAGCGATGAATCAGCAAACGATTATCCATTGCCAGATAAAAACCTTTTTGATTAAGGCATTGCGGTAAAAAAATGAGCCGCTCACCGGATAGGATATAGAGCTTGGAGGTTGCCAGTGTCCGCAGTTGCCTTAATGGTCTACCGGTCAGACCAATACGGTCGTTTCTGCCGACATGCGTATAAGCTTCTGCCAGCTCACTGGCATCCCGAAACTGAATAGGAGCAATGTCAGCAAGCGTTTGAGTCACAATACCGCAAGCCAGTAAATCGCTTTGTACCCTTTCATCCTGGGCTAATAGTGCAATTTGTAAGGTGTAATCACGCGCTTGCTTAACCTTTTTATGGCGGCCTAAGGGATCAATATCGTCGATGGTTAGTAAGTCTTCCTGAATCAAACGACCCAATACAAACAAGCTTTGAGCCCAAACCAACGGTATATTTTCATTCGGTATGCGCATCTGGCTGTGGGGATGGGCTTTTTCCGCATCGATTAATTCGCGCGAAACACTATACAGTTCAGGCAATAACTGTTGCCCATGCTCCTCAACCAGCAAATCATCGAGTTTGTTACGATAAATAGCGGCCGATTCAGCATTGCCTGAAAACAGGTTGTTTAATAATAAGTAGCTGAAAAATAACGGCCATTCACATTCAATGTCCATGAATTGCTTTAACTCTTGTGGGTTATAGTGCAAACGGTGGCTATCTTCAATCACGGTTTGGTGACCATCCAGCAAAAAGCGTTTACATCCGTAGCGACCTTCCAGTTTTTCGCAAATCAGCGCCTCGGTTTTTTTTCTGATCGTCGGATTATCAACGGCAAACGCTGGAAATCCGGTAATGCTCAGCACCGCCGAATCCACCTCTTTGGACATCGATTCTCTAGGCAGCAGCGCTTCCAGCGTGATGCGTGTTCGCGCTATATCGTCGCTGATGACATGGATAACCGACGCTTGCCCACCCTCTTTGCCAAACAAATTAAACCCCGACATCGCTTCAAGTGCCGCTTTCGCCATACCAATAGAACTGGCATTAAGCTCGGCAATGCCGTGATTGATCTTATTGCCGCGCTCCCAGATGCCGTAGTCCGGTGTGCGGTAAGTCCGACTGATATAGTGCACCAGATTTTGCACAAAATTGACTTCATCAATGGTAAACACGATTCGTAAACCGGATGCCGTCATTTGAGCCAGCATTAACAGAAATAAAGACGTCGCATCGAGTTGCAAATGCCCCCATTCATGATCGCCCACCACCACGCCGCCGCTTTTGGTGTCGTACTTGGCATGTAAGGCATCCAAAGGATTCTGCGTGTGTTTGAACTTTTCAACTTTATGCGCCTGGCGCATCATCGCCGTCAATAAGCCACGCATCAGTTTGACCACACTTTGTTCAAGCAAATAGGTACGTCCGTTAGCTTCTTGTACACGCCGGTAAGCCAACGCCAAGCCCCATACGGCAAGAATGCTGTAGACATTATCTCTAACCCAGGCATCCGTATAATTACCGTGCGTATTGACTGCGGTACTGGCGGGCAACAAGCCCGTCACCCAATCCTGTCGACTTAAAATAATGCCTTGTACTTGCTGGAAATAAGTGTCTAGCTTTTCATATTCAGTCGGTTTCATAGGCGTAATTTTAGAAGTGGGCGCTTGAGCAATCAGTTGAATATAGAATTTAGCAATTTTTACGCCATTCAGTAGTGATTTGATCTTTAGGATGAGGCGGCTACTCCAGCAATCCATTCATTGGCATGAAATAACTGGCAAAAAATAAACCACCGCTGGCTCAGCTAACAATCTGCCATGTTATTTCGCACCAATCTGAACGGAATAACCCATTTTTGCACTGAAAATGCCCGTCACATGACGCCAATTAGCTGTTGGTTAATAACGTTTTGCTAGCAATAGGTTATTAAGGAATGAGCACAATACCATGACTGCCAGTCCTCAAAGGACTGGCAGTCATGGCACACACTTAATGAAGTTGTTTTGTACCCATTTCTACAACGCATTGTGATGACAGCCAAAGTTGGTTCAGTTATTGCTTTTCTAGTGAGTGAAAATACTCA
>CANNKH010000283.1 GCA_947504985.1 Methylococcaceae bacterium
CATGCCAAGTCGGTGTGACGGGGTACGCTTTGCCATCAATGGATAAAGCTAAGCTTAACTCTTCTTTATCACGGTTAATTGCCCAGCCAGAAACCTCGATACTATAAACGTGTTCGACATTGCCTTCGATGACTTTTTGGTTTTTTAGATTTTTTGAAACACCCGATTTTGTCAGCGTAGTGCCGACATTATTGGGCTTGATTCTATTAATCAGAACCACATTATTGGCTAAAACATCAATGGGACTATTTTTTTGCTGTGCCTGAAGAAAGGCACTAATTGCTGATCCCGGAATTTTAATGGTGAAACCTGATTCCATGAATTGGTCACCAAAACTTGCTGCAACATCTGCACGCTCATGCCATAAAGGCGATATAGGGTAATGAATACCGTCAATTCGCAGGGAAAGCTGTAACATTTCCTGCTCATGATTAATAACCCATCCGTGGATTTCATTGTCTTCAATACGTTCGACATAGCCTTCGATACTCTTCTTTTTTTTGCCCAAAAAACTACTTTTCGACAAGCGCATGGCTGAAAATTTGTTTTGCATATTTTTCTCTATGGTTTTTCTTCAATGCTGTTTGTGGAGACACAGGCTTTTCTGAATATTTCAAACTGGTGGTTTATTTTTGCGGGCGTATCGACCCATGCAAGCGGCATTAGCAGTTCGCTCATACCGGATTCTTTAGCACGCCTTGCAATGGCGCCGATGTCAAAGGCAAACACTGACAAATTCGCTTTCAATGCTAATGAAAAGGTGTAGCTATACGTTTCTGGCCAAAGGGAAGGTAACCAAGCGACATGGGGGGCTAAGCTGGTTAACTTTTCCAGTGCTTCATGCTCTTGGTATTTGCCGGTGACAAAAACACCTGCGTCCTCCATGAGCTTGTCATTCATGGTGTAGCCCATAACAATAAATTCTACCGGGAGATTATTTTGTCGAGCCTGCTTAGCGCACGAAATAATAGCATGAAAGCCTTTTAGTTTGCCAATAGCCCCAATAACGATGACTTTCAGCTTTTCTTCTGACTGGAGTGTTGGTTTCAGTAATTGAAGTTTAGTAATGTCGATCATTTCATGAGGTGATACTTCAAAAGTTATCTCGGAAAAATAACCGGACAATCGTTCTGCCACGTCTTGATCGGGAACGAGGACGCGATTTGCGGCTATTAATGCGCGGTGGTGCATCGCTCGCCATTCATGGATGTCCGATACACCGAAATCAGAACCTCGATCGTTCAGACATTGGTTGC
The DNA here is from genome assembly GCA_947504985.1 of Methylococcaceae bacterium. Classification (GTDB taxonomy): domain Bacteria; phylum Pseudomonadota; class Gammaproteobacteria; order Methylococcales; family Methylomonadaceae; genus Methylovulum. The sequence continues at coordinate 1,257 of CANNKH010000283.1, forward strand.
ATTTCGCTTCAACAGGTTCGCCACAGTACAGGCCGTTTTCATCGGCTAAATTGATGCGTGGACAAATGACTTTGTAATCATGGAGGTTTATGCTCCATTTTGCACCTAATGATTTAACGATAGTACTCAAATATTCAGGTGCTTCAGGTTCAAAATCGACTAGGCTATGTGTGTAAACATCAGTGATATTCAGTGCTTCCAGCGCGGCTGTCAACGTTGAGAGTTCAGCCAGTATGAATGGATTGATATTAGGAAAAGATTTTATAGCTGGGTGCCCAAGTATGGCGTGAGTAGGTTTTTTCGCCATAGGTCGTAGCGTAAAAACGCCATAGCCTTGGCGGGTAAGATCGCTAATATCTTCTTGCATGCGCCGTTCTGAACCGCCGCCTCGATTGTGGCAAACAATCAGCACATTTTTTTCCCTGCGCATACGCTGCAATCTCGCGGAGTCTAAATGACAGCGAGCTTCTCGCAATGGATCACGTTCAATGAAATCATCAATTTCTTTTCTGTAAAATGGATAACGTTTATCTAAAATCTTCAAAGCGGCTTGAACGCGTTTTGCTTTTTCGCCTTGAAAAGAAGCCGCGCCTAAGTGTCTAACAAAAATGTCGGCGGCAATAATATTGCGCCAGCCTTTTTGAATAGCTTTTTGGCAAAAATCATTTTCTTCGCCATAGCCTTTGCCAAACGCTTTATCGTCAAAAAAACCGACGACGTCTAAACAGGATCTTTTTATATACATGCAAAAACCTACGCCAGTAGGTGCTTCCACCTCAATATGGGCATTGACGCTGGCAGCTATGTTATCCATTTCGGCATAGCTTAATTCTAACGGATAGGGGTTATCGTGCAAAAACTGGGGATAGCTGCATATCGTTGCATTATTGGAAATTGGAGTGACTGTGCCCGTCAGCTCATTTCGATGCGCGGCATGGTTGAGCCGATCAAGCCAGCCATCGTAGACTTCAGTATCTGAGTTAAGAAGCACGATATGCCGATGGTTATGAAGCCGCATACCACGATTAACGGTGAGGACGAACCCTCGATTTTCAGAATTAGAAAGCAGGGTAAATAAGTGATAGTCTGCTAATCGTTGCAAATCGGCGGTTAATTCTTCGTCGGGACTGGCGTCATTAATGACGATGAGTTCAAATGAGGTTTGGTTGCTGGCGGCAAGTGCACTGTAAAGGCAGCGCAAGGTTTCTGTGCGTCCTTTATAGACCGGTACAATAATATCAATATCAGTTTGTGCTATATGAGCACGAGGCGTGAGCGCAAGCCATGCGGATTCTTCCGGCAATAATAATTGCTGCGGCTCGTTGTTTTCTGAATCAACGAGGCTATTACTGCTATGTTCAGGCAGGGTATTGCGTCCTTCCAGACGCCCAAAAAAAAGATAATGAATCAGTGGATTGACGTGCATTTCCACAATATCAGGATAACTGCGCAGATAATAGGAGCCATCGAATTGCGGACAGGGAGAACGTCCTTCAAAGCCTCCCCAGTTGATGTAATGGCGCAAAGGATCGATATGCGAGCGGGCAATGTCTTTGTTATTTTTCAGATAATAATCAACATCAAACCAAGGACTGGGGGAAAACTTTCTATAGCGTCCCACATAAGCATAATGGAGCAACGCATTGACTCGTGCTGTTCTATCTCGCGCCTGGGTTCGGTAATAGGCAGGATCAAAAAGCGGCATAGGATGGCGTCCTTCCCGATCGCCATAGGATACATAGTGACGTAACGGCAACATACTTGCCTCGGCAACATCATTGTTAGCGTCAAGGTAGTAGGCTCGATCAAAGAGTCCTCGTCGTTTAATCAGATAAACGATGATGGATCTGTAGAAAATAGTCAGTCCTAATGGCTGGCATATCATCTTAAAAATCCAAAGCGTACTGAGCAACGCTTCGCCACGCCATGCTTTTATTTTTTCGCGAAATTGCATTCTTGTTAACCTAAGTGCCCAATGTTGGTGGCAATATAGACCTTGAAGGTCCAAAAATATTCTTTATTAATCTCCCTGAGATAGCTGTCGCTAATTAAACATGTCTCCATTATTTGTTCAGTGATTTATTAACATCGTCGATTATTGCCAGGATGCGATTATGCTAGGTAACCTGCAACAGCGTGAAAATTTTCTTTAAAGATGAGGTTTATGAGCAAAAAACGCCGGTAATACAAACTACCAATTTAAGGCGGAACAAGCCGCATCAAAGCGACCACTGGCTGAGCGGAATCGAAGCCCGTTGCTCGCTTCGATTCCGCTCAGTGAACGACTTATCCTTAAACTGGCTCACCTTGAATTGGTCGCCTTTATGTATAGCCTTCAGTGACATATCTGGATTTAAAGCCTAGCCATCATTTAAGAATCACCCGCGCGCCTAGAGCCATCTGATAAATCATGGTAGAGACTTCCTTAAACAACTGGCGATATTTAGCATCGACCTTGGGCAAAACCATAATCTCATCGCCCGGACGAATCGCGGTGCTGGCTTCAAACCAGCCGTGGGCTTCG
>CANNKH010000284.1 GCA_947504985.1 Methylococcaceae bacterium
AAAATAACTCATTTGCAGACCAGCGGGGCCTGCACCGAGAATGATATATTCGTGATAGTTCATAGGGTATTCGTGAAGTGTTGAGGGATTAGAGAATATTTTTATGTGTTGCGGTCAATTCATATTTTTAAATGATATGACAGAGACAATGAAATTTTAGGCGATCATTTTAAACGGGTAAAAAACCACCACCCAAATAACTTAGGTGGTGGTATCGATGATAAAACGTTAGTTTTTTATCAAATCCAAGTGAACAGGTTAATTAACTCGGATTTAACAAGGTTAAAGCTTACTGCGCTTTGTGTTCACGTGCTCTAGCAACTTCGATAAAATCAGAAGTTGCTTTTTTGGCGTTCATAGCTGCTGCATTGGCGGGTGATTTAATAGTAATGCTTGAGTCAGTGTTGACACTAATTTCCATTAAATCCACACCAGCGGCTAGTTTGCCGTGGTAGCCGGCAGTGCGAGTACGCTTCACAAGATCGTTAGGTGTAGCTCCGAATGGAATTACTAGGTGAGTATAAACCGCTTGTTTTGGCTGTGTTTGTTTGAAAATTTTAGCCGCTGATTCTGGTGAAGTGTGGTAGTCGAAAATGTTTGGCGCATCTTCACGAGAGTAACCATAGACTTCATGAACCAAAAGATCGACGTCTTTAGCGTTTTTAACTAGCTTTGGGCTATAAGTGGTGTCACCCGAGTACACAAAAGAGTGCCCTTGGTAGTCAACACGGAAGCCGTAAGAAGGTGAAACTGGTTCGTGTTTGACTTCGAATGCGGTGACTTTTACGCCTTTATTTTCATAAACCACACCTTCGAATAATTCAGTGGTGTTATTAAGTGTTTCAACCGCAGGATAGCCAACCGACGCATCCCAACCAGACCACAAATTACGAACGTAAAAGTCTGTTTGATAGGCATTTCTAAAACTTTGCATCATTGCCCAAGTGCCAACTGGTTGGTTTGAACCGCCGCCTGGTCCCCATACACGAAGAGGATCGGTTGTTGGGAAAGCATAAGTTTCTAAGCCATTGAAGCCTTGAACATCACCAGGTAGTGCATCAGGATGGCGATAAAGTCCGCCAATCGAGTATAACGGTGCTAAATCGGCAATATGGTCGCTGTGTAAATGACTGAGAAATACTTTATCTACGCCAACGTTAGGATTTAGCACACCACCACCGGTTTCTATCAAGCGGTTATAGACACCTTGACCGCAATCAAAAAGCATCCGTTCTGATCCTGCTTGAACCAATAGTCCTGATAAGGCACGCCCATTGGTGGCAAGTACGTCCGCGTTCAGCAGTGGCACACCTGTTCCCAAAAGTGTAACTTTAATAACTGGTTCTGTTGTTGCCGCATTAGATACCCCTAGCGTAGCCAAGTACATGGCAGCGATTAAAACTTTTCTCATCGATGTTCTCCAGATTTTGTTAGTTTTATGTGTAATTAATTTAAAAATACAGACCGCTCAATATCCCGTTGTATTGCAAATCGACCTATTTGTATGCGCTATTTAAAACAAGCCACAGTGAAAAGGCATCCGAAATTTACCAGCATACTCCTTGTCACGTCAACAATAAGATGATGTTAAAGAATGGGTACAAAACAACTTCGTTGTGTGTAACCTCGGTGGATGCCATGACTGCCAGTCCTTTGAGGACTAGCCGTCATCATATTGCCGAACTGTGTCATGCTCATTCCTAAGCAAAATGGAGTTTGCTGTGCACTCAGGGCAAAGAGAGCTCAGCCATTGCCTGGGTGATGGTATGGTTGGGTGCTTGCACCATTGTGTATAGCAATTGCTGAAAGTGTTTCAGCAGCAAAGCACTTTCTTCATCATTGAAAAGATTTTTTTGTGGTAACCAATAGCCTGTCAATCCATCGCCATCGTTACTTTTCTTTTCCCAAATGGTCAGATACAAATCTGGACGGGATGCGGGATTGGCAATATGTTCCATAAAATTAACGGTTAATCCGGGCAGGTTCAGTTCATTGTGTGCGGTTTCCGACAAAAAGCTGAGAATGGAATGGAACAACGGTGTTAATTGTTTTCGCTCTGGCTGCACCAAAGGCATAATGACTCGAAAAGGAATATCTTGATGTGCCATCGCATGGGCAACATGATCTCGTATTTGTTGCAGTAAAGAGAGCCAATCAGGAGAATTTTCGAGATTGATACGTAGACTCAGTACGCTTAAGGATGAGCCTATCATACTGTCAAATTGCCATCGTCCCCGATTGGCAAAGGTGGTGCCAATGACTACGTCAGGGCAATCGGTATAACGGTAAAGCAAGACCGAGTACGCGGCTAACAAGGTCATATATAAAGTGACACCACAGCTTTGTGCTAATAGCTTGAGTTGTTGCATCAATTCGGCATCAAACTGTTGCCACAAAATATCGGCTTCAAATGCGGGGGCACGTGTTGTCTGTTGAGTTTTCCAACTCCATTGCTCAGGTTCGCCTTTTGCGAACCAGTCTTGCCAATAGCTGATCCGGTGAGCTATCGGCGTAGCCAGTAAGCCCAGTTGATCTTTGGCATAATCGCCGTATTGTAAAGATAGTGTTGGTAATTCTGGTGTTTTACCAACTGAAAAAGCGGCGTAATGCACACTGATTTCATGAAGCAATGCGTTTAGCGAACGTTGATCATAAATAAGTATATGCAAACACAGTAACAGTACAAACTGATCGTCTGATAAGCAAAACAGGCGCACACGCAAACATGACGATACCGATAAATCAAAGGGAACATGAAATTCGTCGGAGATCAGTGCTTGTAATTTTTCTGCTTGTAGATCATTCGACACCCCTTTTAAATCAGTAACTACCATGTCTGCTTCAGCTCTCGGCGCAACAACCTGAGTCATCACACCATCGATCTGATGAAGTGTGGTGCGTAATATTTCGTGACGGCTGACGATGGCGTTAAAACTTCGCCGTAATACGTCGATGTCTAGCTTACCCGTCAGGTCAAATGCAAAGGGCACGGTGTAAAAACAATCGCCGGGATTTAATTGCTGTAATGACCAGAAATGTTGCTGGGCAAAAGAGAACGGATAGTAGCGAGGCTCGTTTTGTGAAACGGCATGGGCTTGTTGCAGATGAGTGATAATTTCAGCTTTATGGGTTTGTAATTGATTACGCAACTCAGCGGTTAACGCACCTTGAGGCGCGTCAAATCGGAGGCGTTCGCCATCTAGCCATAATCGAATGTCTGCGTCTGCCAACTCACAAAACAGCGCGGCTAAACGATTTTCTTTAGTCTCTAATAAGGTCAAATTTCACCTTCCTCGCGTTCAGCCTCATTGGCAGGGGCTTTGCCACTGGTTGCAAGCTCGGGATATAAGGCTAATAAATACACGGCAAAGCTGGAAACAGTGGGCGCTATAAAGATGCCTAACGGTGGAATATGTTCGCCAAATAAACGCTGTAACCGATTGGCTATCGTCATTACTTTTAGCGAATTGCCGCCTAAGGCAAAAAAGTTGTCTTCGACACCGATTTGCGGTAGATCCAGTACATCCGCCCAAACGTCCGCCAACAATTTTTCAAATGGATTATGGGCTGCAACCATCGCTTCTTCGCGAATAAACTCAAACTCTACCGGTAATTCCGCCAGTGCTTTACGGTCGATTTTGCCCGATGGCGATAGTGGCATCGCTTCTACACGGGTAAAAATGGCCGGAACCATGTATTCCGGTAAACTTTCCTGTAATAATTCACGCAATTGC
>CANNKH010000285.1 GCA_947504985.1 Methylococcaceae bacterium
ACCGTATATCCAGCGCAGCGATGGTTCGGCAAAAGGCGATTGGGATGTCGGCATTACCTTGGATGTCATTGACTACGCCCCTAAAGCGGATGTGGTTATACTGCTCTCGGGAGACGGAGATTTTGATGTGCTTCTCGCTAAAATACGTCATGTCTATGGCGTTACCACCGAGGTTTATGGCGTAAGCGCATTGACTGCACCGTCTTTAATTCATGCCAGCAACCGTTATATTCCGATTGATGAAAAGTTGCTGTTGTAGCGCTTATTGACCTCACATAAAAATCCCCTGCCCTCTTTACCTTAAGAGTTAAGGCGAACTAAACGCTTATAAAAACCTGTTTTCTACGCTACAAAACCTAATGGAACCTTACCTTGATTTCTACAGCTAATATCACGATGCAGTTTGGGGCAAAGCCTCTGTTTGAAAATATCTCCGTCAAATTTGGCGATGGCAATCGTTACGGCCTGATAGGTGCAAACGGTTGCGGCAAATCAACGTTAATGAAAATATTGAGCGGTAATCTTGAGCCATCAGCAGGCAATGTCAGCGTCAGCCCTAATGAACGTTTGGGCACGTTAAGCCAGGATCAATTCGCTTTTGAAGAATTCAATGTCGTTGATACCGTTATCATGGGACATAAAGAACTCTGGACCGTCAAACAGGAACGTGACCGTATTTATTCATTGCCAGAAATGAGCGAAGATGAAGGCATGCAGGTTGCTGAACTGGAAGTTGAATTTGCCGAGCTGGACGGTTATACCGCTGAGTCTCGCGCCGGAGAAATCCTGTTAGGTCTGGATATTCCGCTTGAACAGCATTATGGCCTGATGAGTGCCGTTGCGCCCGGCTGGAAACTGCGCGTCTTGTTGGCGCAGGTGCTATTTGCCAATCCTGACATCATGCTGCTTGATGAGCCCACCAACAACCTCGACATCAACACCATACGCTGGTTGGAAGACGTGTTAAACGAGCGCAACTGCACCATGATCATCATCTCGCATGACCGGCACTTTTTAAACAGCGTTTGTACCCACATGGCGGATCTGGATTATGGCGAATTACGCGTTTATCCCGGTAATTACGATGATTATATGACCGCCGTAACCGAAGTGCGTGAGCGCTTGCTGTCCGGCAACGCCAAGAAAAAAGCCCAGATTGCTGAATTGCAAACTTTCGTTAGCCGCTTTTCAGCCAACGCCTCCAAAGCCAAACAAGCCACCTCGCGTGCTAAACAACTGGAAAAAATCAAGCTGGATGAAGTCAAACCATCAAGCCGTGTCAATCCGTTTATCCGCTTCGACCAGACCAAAAAATTGCATCGTTTAGCACTGGAAGTCGAAAATTTAAGCAAAGGCTATACAGAAAAACCGTTATTTGAATATCTGAACCTAATGATTGCTGTTGGGGAACGCGTCGCGATAATCGGACCAAACGGTATTGGTAAGTCAACACTGCTTAAAACATTGGTTGGCGATTTAACCCCCGATACCGGCACCGTTAAATGGTCAGAAAATTCCGAAGTCGGTTATTTTCCACAAGACAACGCCGACGACTTTGCCGAGGATTTAAGCTTAATTAACTGGATGGGACAATGGCGTAAAGAATCTGATGACGACCAAACCTTGCGCGGTACGCTAGGTCGTTTGTTATTTTCGCAGGATGAAATTAACAAATCGGTCAAAGTGCTGTCCGGTGGTGAAAAAGGGCGTATGTTATTTGGCAAACTTATTTTGCAAAAAAATAACATTATGGTGATGGATGAACCGACCAACCATCTTGATATGGAATCGATAGAATCACTGAATAGCGCACTGGAAAATTACCCCGGCACGTTACTCTTCGTCAGTCACGACCGTGAATTTGTGTCATCACTGGCAACACGAATCATTGAATTGACGCCTAACGGGATTGTTGATTTCAGCGGTAATTATGAAGACTATTTGAACAATCAGGCTTGATCAATGACCCGGCTAAAAGCGCATGAAAAAACAATTTGAAATCCTGAAAAAAGAAATCGTTTATCCAGGCTATTTTCGGATGGAAAAATATCGTCTCAAGCACACCCTGTATGGTGGCGGCTGGAGCAATGACATCAGCCGTGAACTCTTTGTTCGCGGCGATTGCGTCGCGGTGTTGTTATATGATCCCAATGCCGACAAAGTCGTGCTGATTGAGCAGTTTCGTGCAGGCGCCCTCTTACAACCGGATAAAGCTTGGTTAGTGGAAATTGTTGCTGGCGGCATTGAGGCCGGTGAAACTGCCGAAAATGTCGCCTACCGCGAATCAGTCGAGGAAGCCGGCTGTGAAATTGAGGAATTAATCGAAATCAGCCGATTTTATACCACACCGGGTTGCTCGGCTGAATGGCTAACCCTGTATTGCGGCAAAGTTGATAGCACACAAGCAGGCGGCATTCACGGTCTTGATGATGAGGATGAAGATATTTTAGTGCGCGTTGTCGATTTTGATGAAGCCTATCGAATGCTGGAAGAAGGCGAAATAATTTCATCCATTCCGATTATTGCTATTCAGTGGCTCGCCTTGAACAAGGATAGGCTTAGACAAAAATGGACTTAATAACGTAGCGATAACGCTGTAAGGCTTTATTGCATTTAAATAAAAAGACAAAACAATGACAACAATAGCCGATGACATTTGGGTGATTTTGCGTGAAATTACCCAAGTACAAAAAGAATTACAAGAAGGGCATAAAAAATTTCAAGAAGACAATAAGGAATTCCAAAAATGGCAAAAAGAATTGAAAGAAGACAGCAAAGCATTACGCTTAGCGCAACAACAAACTGAGCGTGAAATTAAAGCCACAAATGCCAGTATTGGGCGCTTGGGTAATCGCTTGGGTGAATTTGTGGAAGAAGCGGTGCGTCCCTCAGCCGTGCGCTTATTTAGGGAACGTGGACTTGATGTGCATGAAGTTCAGCAGAATGTTAGCGCTAAACGTGAAGGTGAAGGCATAGAAATTGACTTGCTGGTGATTAACGACAAGGAGATGGTCGTCATTGAATGTAAAAGTAATTTAGGGCTTGATGATGTCAACGACCATTTGGATCGTTTAGAAAAAATTAAGCGCTTAATGCCTCGTTATAAAGATTATCGTATTTCAGGTGCCGTGGCGGGAATGGTGATCGCCGATAATGTTGCCACTTATGCGATACGCAAAGGACTGTATGTGATAGGTCAAAATGGCGAGCATTTAGAATTGCGCAATGAAGCGGTTTTTTTGGCAAAGGCTTGGTGAGTTTAAAACGTGGGCAGAACAGTTTCGTAGGGTGTTTTCGCGATAGCAAAACGCCGCTGGCATATCCCGAAGTAGCGGATTGCCTAGTGGCGAATCCGCCTTACAGCTTTGCAGGTGTAACGATTTCTTTTTTCAGCCGCTGTGAAACCGAATTCCAATAACGAATCTGAAAACGTGCCAGTTCATTGGCTTTTTGCGGCGTGTTATCGCGCTTGTCTAAACGGTATTGCATCCCAAAGGGCATAAAGGCAAGAGAGTTACAAAAACTGGGGCACACGGTCAAACTGATGGCACCCCAATTTGTAAAGCCATATGTTAAAAGCAACAAAAACGATGCCAACGATACCCACAAGTGCCGAAGCTATCTGCGAAGCGGTTGCACGTCCGACCATGCGGTTTGTTGCCATCAAGAGCATCGCCCAACAGGATATTCAAGCGGTTCATCGCATCCGTAGTGAACTGGTGCAACAACG
>CANNKH010000286.1 GCA_947504985.1 Methylococcaceae bacterium
AAGAATAGCCTGTGTGCTGGAACGGATGGGCAAATAAACGACCAACCACTTCTTTATTGTTATCTGTATCGGGCGCGCTTTTATCAATGCTGCCATCGTCTCCGGAGCCATTATCGACTTCGAATTGATAAGTAATAAAGTTTCTAGCGTCTATAGGACCTGGTACAGTCTCTGCCTTATAGCCGGGCTTGCCGAACGCACCATGCAGCTGTATGCCTACGTCGCGGTTGGAAGCCAAATAGGTCGGAAAGGCGCGTTCCAAAAAGGTGCCATCCGCATCACCTTGCAAACGCTCAAGACTGAGTGCAGGCTTAAACTTACCCACTAACAAACTGGCCGCAGGATGATAGGCATAATCGAGGTAAGCATCCGGCAGAATATTGGATGCCGCAAAGTCCGGCATGATTTTAAAATAAATATTATTAAAAAAATAACCTTCCAGCCAGACTCGCCCTTGCTTAAGCTCGAATCTGTCTTGTCTGTCTGTTACTGCAAAGTTGTTATCATCAATAAAAAAACGACCGTCAGTTTGCACTGCGCCGCGAATTTTTACCTGATGTTTTTTGTCTGAAGAAGAAATTTTGAAACCGTTTTCACCTGCCTCGAATACCGGCAGTTTTTTAAAGTTACCGGCAGTCACTTCATCCTGAAGCTCCAACTTACGCTCCAAAGTATTAACTTTTCGGTTCAGCTTTTCTACTTCGGGAGCTACTGCAACCGGGGCGAGGACGGGGGCAGGTTTATTGGCTAACGCCGCTGCCTGATCCAGCTTCTCCAGACGATTTTCCAGTTCGCGAATACGCCGCTCAAGGGCTGCAGTATCGGCATGAGCGTCAGGAATACCGAATAAGGCCAGGTTAATTACGCTGGCTAAAGCGGTACGTTTGAAATTTTTCATAGACTTAGTCCTTAAATAGATTTTGACCATCCGGTAGTCCGGTAAGCCGGCTATCTTTTGTAATATTTTCATTCGCCGATTTTTACGGTAGAAAGGGGTGGTAATTATTTTTTGTTGTCGAAACGTAGTTTCTCTTTACGCTCGATTTGCACGACTTTGCCTTCATGAATGGTTATTTCAATCGAACCGAATCTAATATCTTGTAAAATATCAGCAATCTGAGTTGCAACCTCAGACAGTCGAGGTTCGCTTTGAGAGCTTTCCAATTTAAGTGCCATAAATACGCTCCTGATAAAATCTTGTTAATTACGGCAGGAAAAAAATCTGTCGTTTACGTTAGGAGTAAGTTTAAAGAGAATTTGATGGTTAATAAAACGACTATATTAGATGCACTCATCTAATTTTGTGATATACCCTGCCAAGCAGCAAAATATCTGCTTGAAAAACTTGTGGGATTTGAACGGTTTTTTGGCGCGGGACAGCACTGACCAAGCGCTTTGTTATCGCGTAATGAACAGGAAGATGTTATTGATGGGGTTTATGTTAATGCGTTGCCCGACAAAGGCATCGACTTGCTTACTCTATCAATATGTTGAATGAGAGGCTGATTATCCAGAGACTCATAATGCACCACATCGAAAAAGTAAGACAAAGGCAACTCTTCATTAAGCAAAAAATTTAATCGCCTTATTTTCATCATAAGTATGAGTCGTCAGGTTTCGATCGCTTAACGCATCCATCCAAAGTTGACCTTCCTCCAAAATAGTAGCCTGTAAAGCCTGTTTTATGACATCCCTGGGAGAATTCACTGTGTAGCCCAGCAGTTCCAGATAATCCTTCATCAGCTTCCATGCAAGTTCAAAAGTCATTTCGTAATTCTGAAAACGTTGCCGCCAGTGAATATCGTCAGCCATAGTGAAACTCACTCATGCCTATAAGCTTTTAAAAACAACGGCTGCACAGTCCAGCGTTTTTTCCAGATCGTCATCACTATGTGCGGCTGAAACAAATCCGGCTTCAAACGCAGACGGCGCCAAATAAACACCCTGCTCCAACATCGCATGGAAAAACTGTTTGAATAGATTCTGATTGCACTGCATGATCTGGGAAAAGCGGGATATTTGTTGTTCTGCGCTAAAAAACAGCCCGAACATGCCACCAACGCTGTTCGTTGTCAGTGAAATCCCAGCCTGACTGGCACTCGCTTTTAACCCTGAAGTAAGTTTTTTAGTTTTGTCAGTCAAAGTCTGATAAAAGTCGGGTTGGGCAATCAATTCCAGTGTCTTTAAACCAGCGGCCATAGCAACCGGATTACCGGATAAGGTACCGGCTTGATACACCGGACCCAACGGCGCAAGACTTTCCATGATTTTACGCGAGCCACCGAAGGCACCGACCGGCATACCGCCACCAATGATTTTGCCCAGCGTGGTTAAATCCGGTTTCACATTATAAAATCCCTGTGCGCCGTTTAAGGCAACTCTAAAACCGGTCATTACTTCATCAAAAATCAACACACTGTCATATTGATCGCAGACCTGACGCAGGGTTTCAAGAAAACCGGGCTCGGGTGGAATACAGTTCATGTTGCCGGCGACCGGTTCCACAATAATACAGGCAACTTGTTCGCCGATTTCTGCAAACAGTGTTTTGACTGCGTCACTATCATTGTAAGTCAAAGTAATAGTGTTCTCAGCAACACTCGCAGGCACGCCGGGCGAACTGGGCACGCCAAAAGTCAGTGCACCTGAACCAGCTTTAACTAATAAAGAATCGGAGTGGCCATGATAACAGCCTTCGAATTTAACAATCTTATCGCGACCAGTGTATCCACGAGCCAAACGAATGGCGCTCATGGTTGCCTCGGTGCCGGAACTGACCATTCTGACCAGTTCAATAGACGGCATCAGCTCGCAAACCCGTTGCGCCATCAACGTTTCGATTTCGGTTGGCGCACCAAAACTCAGACCTTTTTCAGCTGCCAGTTTGACCGCAGCAATAACGTCCGGATGAGCATGACCTAAAATCATTGGTCCCCAAGAGCCGACATAGTCGATATATCGTTTTCCGAAGTTATCGTAAATATAAGCACCACTGGCATGATCGATAAAAACCGGTGTTCCGCCCACACCACTAAAAGATCGAACCGGCGAATTAACGCCACCAGGAATTACGGATTTTGCTTCGGAAAATAACGCGGTTGCTTCAGTCATAGTAGTTTTGTCGCCCAATTTGATGGATATAACCTTGGCCTAAAGGCTACAGGTTAAGTGAAGTATGAATTAATAATGTAAAGGATAAGATAAGTTTGCAATGATTCAAAGTTTATTGCTTTAGGGGTCATCATCAGTCCCGCCATGCATCCTTCAATTTGCCAGTCTTGCCTATAATTGTGGCTGTGTTATCGTGTTTCAACTTTATCATTATCAAAATGAGATCATAGAATGAATGTGTTAGCTGTCTACAGCATCAAGGGCGGGGTTGGAAAAACCTCAAGCGCGGTTAATCTTGCACACACAGCGGCCCGCAACGGTTACCGCACGCTGGTTTGGGATCTTGATCCGCAGGGAGCCAGCAGTTATTATTTTCGAATAAAGCCTAAGATTAAAGGTGGCAGCAAAGACTTGATTGCCGGAAAACGCGAGTTGGATGATCTAATTAAAGGTACGGACTTTGAAAATCTGGATTTATTACCGGCTGACTTTTCTTTCAGAAATCTGGATCTGGTTTTGGATACCAAGAAAAAACCGACTCATCAAATTAAAAAACTGCTTAAACCGTTGGCTGAAGACTACGATTTTATTTTTCTGGATTGTCC
>CANNKH010000287.1 GCA_947504985.1 Methylococcaceae bacterium
ATTAACATAGAAAAATTGCATGTCCTGCTGGCTGCGTGAGAATGTCGGTAAGCCTACCCAGCCGGTCAACTGTAGACCCGAAGCGGCAAAGTCGATGGTTATCGCATTGTCAATAAAGGTTGAGCCACAAATACGCGCAATCCTGTGTGCTTGTTCTTTATCAGTCACTGCGGGTTTTAAATTCAGCACTTCTTTTTGGTTATGAACTAGCATAAAACCAATATCAAAACGACTTAACGCCATGCGTTGAATCAGTGTTTCAATATGAGCAAATTCCGTTTTTTCGGTTTTTAAAAACTTACGGCGGGCGGGTGTGTTATAAAACAAATCATGCACATCGACGGTGGTGCCTTGCGGATGGGGATCGGGTTGAGGCGCAAAATTTTGTTCGGAGCCATCGGCCTCAACACGCCAAGCGCAATCGGCATCCGTGGTTCGAGAAATTAGCGTCAGTCGCGCTACTGAACTAATACTGGGTAGTGCTTCACCACGAAAGCCCATACTAGCAACTTGTTCAAGATCCTGTAACGTAGCAATTTTGCTGGTGGCATGTCGTGATAATGCTAGCGGCAGATCATCCTTGACGATACCACAACCATCATCCCTAATTTTTATGCGTCTGGCGCCGCCTTGCTCTATATCGATATGAATATGTGTCGCACCGGCATCAAAACAGTTTTCAACCAGTTCTTTAACCACAGACGAAGGTCGTTCAACGACTTCACCGGCGGCGATTTGGTTGACGAGTTGAGTAGGGAGACAGTGAATACGCATGAAAGAGCCTAAGATAAATCGGGTAACTTCTGCATTACAACGTGAATGCTATTATTGCAGAGGCACAACGTTATTGATAACCAGTTGATATTTAATAGGGGTTGTTGACTTGATGGCAACAGCGGCGACATGGTGTTCAGCGGGTCTTAGTTGCCAAAATTGCCAATGTTCAGGGTTATCGTCCATGCGCGAATCAAAATTGATTTCCACAGGTTGATTTTCTCTGAGGATGAAGCCGAATTGATTTAACGGCAGTGACAGCCCCATACCTCTGGCTTTAATATAAGCTTCTTTAAGCGTCCAGTATTCAAAAAACCGCTGGGCTTGTTCATGTTCTGGCATATTTTGCAGTGCTTCGATTTCCTGTTTTGAAAAAACATGCTCGGCAATCTTCAGCGTGGCATGTTTTTTTTGTAGATTCTCAATATCCGCACCGATGTCGTTTTCCAAGACAATAGCGCACATCACTAGGCCATCAGTATGGGAAAGGTTAAAACGGATAGGTTTATCAGCCAAGGCACTGATAATTTCCGGTTTGCCATAAGGGTTGAAACTAAAACGCCAATCTGCAGGATCAATATCAATATAATATGACAGTGTGGAGCGAATCAGGGCACGGGTAACTAAATAGTGATGTCGGTGTCGGGCAAAATGAAAGCGTTGCCAGCGTTTTTTTTCTTCATCGTTAAGTAGCTGTTGATAGCGTAGCAGTAGTGTTTCATCACTAATGGCATCGGGAAAAGCAAACCAAAGGTGAATGTTGTTGTTAGGAATTTCCAGCGCCATTGGCTATTTGTTTGGTATTGAGAAAGGAGAGTAACGACCCATGCTGTTGATTTACAGCATTTTCAGGTCAAGTTAGGATGCCATGACTGCCGATCCTTTGAGGACTGGCAGTCATCATGTTGCCGAGTGTGTCGTACTACTGGCAAAACATTATTAACCTAATCTGAAACCGCTGTAATTATTTTTAGCGGCTATTAATAGTAATGTCAACTTAACCCCCTGAAATAATGGCAATAGCGGCGTTGGAAAAATAGAAAAGTACACTTATCGTCGTTATGGGGTGTAAAAGTTTTTGGAGTTGACTAAACTTGTGTCTAAAGATAAAGGCTAAAGTTTACTTCTTTACTTGGATTCCTGATTTAGTCATTGGGAATCACAAACTCATTGTTTTTAAGAGGAATCGTGATGATGCAAAGCCACAAAACTCGCACCTATGACGCCACATTAACGGCGCTATTATTCATAGCTTCCGTGCAATCTGCTTTGGCAATTGGCGGTGCAGAATCGATGGATCGACCTAGCGCACGGTTATTACCACCGCCGAATTATACCCCAAACCAGTCAGCTGAAAGCTTCAGCTTACCGAAGGTTCCCGAGTCGGTCGGTAAAAATCTTGATCAACGCAAGTTGTTTGTCAAACGTATTTTTCTTGACGGTAACACGGTATTTCCTGAGCAAGACTTACGCATTATGGTAAGTATTTATGAGCAACGCGAAGTTTCTATTGCCGAACTGGAAACCTTGCGGCAAAAACTCACCCATTATTATATTGATCATGGCTATATCAATTCCGGGGCAGTTATTCCTGCTGACGCGTTTAAAGCCGGAGAGCTACATATTAAAATTATCGAGGGCAGCCTTGATGAGGTGCGCGTAAAAGGACTTGGACGCTTGCGTGACGGCTATGTGGTCAATCGTCTCTTGGGCGAACCAGACAAACCGTTTAATCTGCAAGCATTGCAAGATAATTATCAACTCCTGCTGGCTGATCCGCTAATTAGTCGTATGAATGGCCGTATTTTGCCAGGCACGACGCCAGGTCATAGTATTTTGGATGTGGATGTTACCCGTGCCAGACCGTATCAGTTAAGTTTCTTCGGTAACAATCAGCGTCCGCCATCTATCGGTGCAGAAGCCTTTGGGGTCAATGGCCAAATGCGTAATCTCACCGGTTTGGGTGACTTGTTCGACTTTACCTATATTACCAGCGAAGGTTCCAACCGTTATGCAGGTGGTTTCAGTTTGCCCGTGACCGATTGGGGTACTCAAGTCTTTTTTCACTTTGATGAAGGCGATTCGATGGTGCTTGAGCAGCCTATCCAAAAGATTGACATCACGAGTCTGGTGCATAGTCTTGAAGGTGGGGTTAGTCAGACATTGATTAACACACTACGTCAACGCTTGAATATGGGCGTCATGTTGGCGGTACGCGAAAATGAGACGGCTTTGCTGGGCAGCCCCTTTTCTTTTGTACCCGGTGAGCCGACCGGACGTAACCAAGCCACAGTATGGCGATTGTTTCAGGATTACAGTCAACGCTGGGATAACCATACCTTGGCGTTTCGTTCTACTTTCAGCATTGGCATGAATGCGTTGGGCGCTACACCGGAAAGATCAGTACCAGCTAATTTACGCAGCTTGTATCAGCAATACCCCGACAGTGAATTTTTCGCTTGGCTAGGCCAGGCGCAATATGCCTGGCGATTACTGGATAACGGCACTCAGTTGGTCTTGCGAGGTAATGCCCAGTTTAGTGATGACCCTTTGCTGCCTTTAGAGCGCATTGCTGTGGGTGGATTGAATAGCGTGCGTGGCTATCGGGAAAACCAGTTGGTGCGAGATCAAGGTTACAGCTTGTCAACAGAATTGCATTTCCCCTTGATTGGCGGTAACAGTCCGAATGCAAGACACCGTTTGACGCTGATTCCGTTTATGGATTATGGCAAAGCCTGGAATCATGGCGAATCATCCTCCGAACTATACTCGGTTGGGGCTGGTTTCGAGTGGCAATTCAAGCCCGTGAGCGTCGAATTTTATTACGGCTACGCCATCAACAAAGCCACGCCGCAGCAAAAAAATGACATACAAGATGACGGCTTACATTTTCAGGCACGCTGGGATGTATTTTAGGGCTGTAACCTTGA
>CANNKH010000288.1 GCA_947504985.1 Methylococcaceae bacterium
AGAGTCGCAACTACATCATTGGCCGGCTGCTTCGGTTGCCACATGTCATTTTTAGATTTGGATGAGCGTCTATTACCGCTTGCCGAACTCGTAGAATTTGACCGCTCGCCGATTACCGACATCGAACACTGCACCAACTGCGACATCGGTTTAATCGAAGGTGGCGTATGTAATTCCGAAAATGTGCATGTGCTGCGTGAATTTCGCAAAAACTGCAAAATCCTAGTTGCCGTCGGTGCCTGTGCGATTAATGGCGGTCTACCTGCAATGCGCAATTTTATCCCACTGGAAGAATGCCTGAATGAAGCCTATCTGGAGGGTATTGGCGTAGAAAATCCACAGATCCCCAGTGATATAGAATTGCCGTTGTTGCTGGATAAAGTGCGCCCCATTCACGAAGTCGTCAAAATAGATTACTTCTT
Organism: Methylococcaceae bacterium; assembly: GCA_947504985.1. Taxonomy (GTDB): domain Bacteria; phylum Pseudomonadota; class Gammaproteobacteria; order Methylococcales; family Methylomonadaceae; genus Methylovulum. Next base: position 423 of record CANNKH010000288.1, read on the forward strand.
GCCGGGCTGTCCTCCTTCAGCCGATGTGTTCTGGAAATTTCTGACGGATTTGCTTGAAGGGCGTGAGCCTTCGCTATCCTATGACTTGGTGCATTACGATTAAGTCACTTCAACGGGAAGCTTAGTAGGCCGGGTTAGCATTCGCATAACCCGATAAACCAGAGACAATTGTCGGATTATGCGAATGCTAACCCGACCTACAAATACGAGAAAAGCCATGTACGAACATTTAGAAACCGCCAAAAACAGAGACAGTTTAAAACGCGTTGTCGTCGATCCTGTATCGCGTGTTGAAGGGCACGGCAAGGTGACGTTATTACTGGATGAAAATAATAAAGTTCAGCAGGCCAGATTACATATCGTTGAATTTCGAGGTTTTGAGCGCTTTATTCAAGGTCGCCCTTACTGGGAATTACCGGTATTAGTTCAGCGCCTATGCGGTATTTGTCCGGTCAGCCATCATCTGGCCGCTGCGAAAGCGATTGATCAATTGGTCGGTGTTGATCCTGAGAATTTACCGGTATCTGCTGATAAATTGCGTCGTCTGCTGCATTTTGGGCAAGTGATGCAATCCCATGCGCTACACTTTTTCCATTTATCCAGCCCAGATTTATTATTTGGCTTTGAAAGCGAGATTAACAAACGTTCAATTATTGCCGTATTGGGCGAATACCCTGACATTGGTGTGCAAGGGGTAAAACTGCGTAAATACGGTCAGGAAGTGATACGCATGGTATCGGGTAAGCGTGTTCATGGCACGGGCGCCATTGCGGGAGGCATGAATAAAGCCTTGAGCAAAGCCGAGCGCGATTACCTACTCGAAGATATTGACCAGATGATTGCATGGTCCGCAGATTCTGTGGCACTCATTAAAAAAGTGCATTGCGATAATCTGCCGTATTACGATGATTTTGCTACGATTCGTACCAATTACCTAGGGCTAAGCAAGCCTGATGGCGCTTTAGAGCTTTACCACGGTGGCATTCGTGCTAAAAATGCGGAAGGCGAAACCATCATGGATCATGTTGATTATTGTAAATACAACGACTATATCCACGAAGAAGTACGCTCATGGACTTACATGAAGTTCCCCTATTTATTAGCACTGGGTAAAGAAGCCGGCTGGTATCGGGTTGGGCCTCTTGCGCGGGTAAACAATTGTGACTACATCAATACACCGTTAGCGGAAGCTGCACGCGTGGAATTTAAAGCACATAGCAACGAAGCGATGGTACATAGTACCTTGGCTTTTCATTGGACACGCTTGATTGAAGTTCTGCACTGCGCAGAAAGTATCAAAGCGCTACTGAATGATCCTGACATCATGAGTGGCGAACTGGTTGCTCAAGGCGAAAAACGTTATGAAGGTGTTGGTGTCATTGAAGCACCGCGCGGTACTTTGTTCCATCATTATCAAGTCGATGAAAACGACATCGTCACCAAGGCCAATTTAATTGTGTCTACCACTAGCAATAACATGGCGATGAATGAATCAGTGCGCCAGGTGGCTGCCGAGTATTTATCAGGACGAGAACTCACCGAACCGTTATTGAATAATCTGGAAGTCGCGATTCGTGCTTACGATCCGTGTTTGTCCTGCGCGACCCATGCCGTCGGAAAAATGCCGTTGCAACTTGAGTTGCTTGATGCCGATGGCAAGCTGATTGACAAGCTGGTTAAGCATAGCGATGGTGGAATCGAGCGAAAAAATGCTTAAACCCATTTTGGTTTTCGGCTATGGCAACCTAAGTCGCGGCGATGACGCCCTGGGACCGCTGTTGCTTGATCATATCGAACGGAGTTCCAAACATGTTTTGGATTCCGTAGAAATACTGTCTGATTTCCAGCTACAGATTGAACATGCACTGGATTTAGAAAATCGGCTGCTGGTGCTATTTGTTGATGCGTCTGTCTCTTGTCAACAGGCGTTTGACTTTGCGGAGCTTGAAGCCGCCAAGGACAAAAGCTATACCACACACGCCATGAGTCCAGCAGCGGTTTTAGCCGTTTATCAGTCCATAAAAAAGCAAACCCCGCCACCCTGTTTTCTATTGAGTATCAAAGGCGAACAGTTTGAACTTGGGGAAGGTTTAAGCGCAAACGCGCAGCATCATTTGACACAAGCAAGCCAATTTGCTGAACAATTATTAAACAATTCTGATCTGGCGACGTGGCGGCAGCAAGCGAATAACCGGTAGAGTTATGAAAGACCAGTTATTTACGTTTGAACAAATTCACATCGAAGTCGCACGGAATGCTACCGACGACTTCAACTTATTTCACGACAAACACAAATGGCTGGAGATAACCCATAATCCGTTCAAAGGGCCCATTGTGTTAGGTTTTCAGCTGAATACCTTGATCGAATATCAGATGCGCCTATATCGCGAGGCGCATCATGAAAACCAAATTATCGCCGACAAGCAACTCCGCTTTAGTAATTATCAAATTATTTTCGTCAATGCACTCCGACCACGACAGGAAATGTCGCTGGAAATTAAACGGACTTTGATTAACACCATTCCAGAGCTTACTTTAACTAACCGGGTTACCATCAAGTCGCAAGGCAAAACCGTGTTGCTCGGCTATAAAAAAGAAACCCAAACGCCTTTGTTTTTAGCGGATACCGACTTAAGCACGTTGCCAGATCTGAATACCATTGCCGATAAAAGCTTGGTTCCGGACACCGGTTTCTTTTTAAAACGCAAAAGAATGTATAACGGTAACGTCAAAAATTTTCTGTCCGGTTCGCTGGCCGAGCAATCCGATTATTTCGATGAATTAACCCATTTTGCCAATTACCCTGAAATATTTCCTTGCAGCCTGACCTCGGGCGTCCTGTTGGAAAAAGCGCAGCTTGAAAATCACGATTTTAAATCCAATCCAATGGTGTACACCTCGCATGATATTTCGGTCGACCGGTTTCTTGTCAAGCAGCTAAAAAATAATGACAAAATGTACATTCTGGTCAAACAATTACCGGAGTCTAAGGAAAACACCCTTAACCACACCAGTATTCTGCTACGTACCTACGAATGTTATGGTTTGCTGGAGAATCGGGAAATCTTGTTCAGAATCAAGTTAAATTTGGTGCCGTTGGAAGAAATTATTAAAAACTTGAGCGCCAAACAGCAATGAAAATTTGCCAGATAAAGCAGGGGGTTATAGCGGGTGCGACCTCAATTCTGGCGACTTGTAAAATCAAACCGTTATAAAATCACCTTTGTAACTGCTTGCCGGTTGCTATCAATAAAGAGGGAGG
>CANNKH010000289.1 GCA_947504985.1 Methylococcaceae bacterium
ACGCCGTTACTGGCAATATCAGCAAATTCTCGATACCCGCATTCAGCAACGCTTGCAACCTACTCAAAACGACTTACCACTCGCCTTACTCGATCAACTCGCCTTGTTATTTAAGGAAACCCCAGTAGAGCAACCGGATTGGCAGAAAATCGCCTGCGTACTTGCTTTACGTGCTCCATTCACCATTATTACCGGCGGCCCCGGCACCGGCAAAACCACTACCCTAACTAAGTTATTGGCATTGTTGATTTTATTGACGCAACAGGAAAGTAAGCCTCCGAAAAATCTGACGATCTTACTCGCGGCGCCCACCGGTAAAGCCGCCGCGCGAGTCAGCGAATCCATTGCCAACGCGCTCGATAAACTCAACATCGACGACCACATCAAACAAGCCATACCCAAAAAAGCCAGCACGTTACATCGTTTATTGGGTAGCCGCCATAACTCACGCTGCTTCATCCATAATCGGCATCATCCGATTGTCGCCGACATTGTCATTGTTGATGAAGCCTCGATGGTCGATCTGGAAATGATGGCATCACTGCTCGATGCGTTGCCAGATACCACGCAATTAATCTTGCTCGGCGACAAAGACCAATTAGCCTCGGTTGAAGCTGGCGCCGTCATGGGAGATTTATGTCACGGTGCGGATGATGCCGCCTACGATGCCGCAACACGCTCATGGATCAGCCGATTTACGCATGAACAACTTAGCCCAGCGGAACAGGACGGTTCAGCAATCAACCAGCAAACCATTATGCTACGCTACAGCCATCGTTTCGGTACGGATAGTGGCATTGGACAATTAGCTAAAGCAGTCAATGCAGGTGATGCCATGCTGGCGCAAAAAATTTTGAACAATAGTGATGACTATCCCGACCTAACGCCTGAACCTCGTAGCGATTATTTAAAACTAAGAGCAAAGCCACACACCGATACGGCTAACAACCTGTTAAAAAAACTGGTAATCACGAATAGAAGCGTAACCGCAAAAGGTCAGCCTAAGCCTCGGCAAGGCTATGGCTATTACCTAGCGATAATTCAGCAACGCCGGCCTGCAGATCCCGCCGATAATAAGCAATACGATGATTGGGCCAAACAAGTGCTAACGGCCTTTGACACTTTCCAGATTTTGTGTGCGTTACGAAAAGGGACTTGGGGTATTGAAGGCTTGAATCAGCGCATTGAAACCTGGTTATTTCCAAAACAGCAACCTAGTCTCTGGTACGAAGGCCGTCCGGTTATGATTACCCGCAATGATTACAATCTGGGCTTAATGAATGGCGACATTGGCATTGCGCTCAAAGACGCTAGCGGCAAACTCAGAGTGGCGTTTCCAAACGATGATCCTCTATCGACAATAAAGACCCGCTGGGTATCTCCGCTGCGATTGCCTGATGTAATAACGGCTTTTGCGATTACCGTGCATAAATCTCAAGGCTCAGAGTTTAGTCATGTTGTTTTGGTATTGCCTGAAAATAGAAGCCCTGTCATCACTCGTGAATTAATCTACACCGGCATCACGCGAGCAAAAGAAAATTTTACGCTATTGGAAAGCCGCGCCGGGGTCTTTAATCAGGCGGTTTTAGCATCATGCAAGTAGGAAAAAACAGCGGTCGTTTTTCAGTCTTAGGAATGAGCCTGACACCGTTCGGCAACAGGATGACTGCCCGTCCTTTGAGGACGGGCAGTCATGGCATCCACCGAGGTTACACACAACGACGTTGTTTTGTACCCATTCCTTAGCCAGCAATTGACAGTGAGAATCGAAAGGCAGAGGACTTGCCAGAGGCTTGAAGTGTATGGGATGATGCAAAGGTGTACAGGTGAAAACCGCTGTTTCAGGTACGGTTGATTGCTAGGTCGGCGGATTAAGTCCGTCCGGGTAGCCAACTAAATCAAAACCTTATAGCAATGTAAGGTTTTTTTTTGCCCTGCGTCCGGTCTATCTCTGACTAGACAAACAAAACACCCAAACCCTAATGTTAAACAACCTTTACTCTTCGATTGTTTTATTTCCATGCCGCTAATGCTAAAGCGAATCACGACAGAATTCATCGATATAGAAGATCGAATAAGACTGTCTGGTGAATGCGAAAATACTGAGCAGGTGATACTCTGGTTCACCCAACGCTTGCTGCAACGATTATTGCCACTACTTTTCCAATGGCTTGAAGGACAGCCCAGTGATAAGCAATACGGCGAAATCATGCAAAGTATTGCCTTACAGGCGGCTAAAGCGGCATTGCCACCTGAAAGACCAATACAACCTGATAAAAGTAGTGCAACATGGTTGGTCAGTGTCGTTGATCTCACCCCCTATGAAAATAGGATCGACTTGGTTTTTCGAGGCATCGAAGGACAACGGGCATCCTTACGAATGGAAGCAACGCCACTACGCCAATGGCTGAACATCATCCATGCGGCCTATTGTAGGGCAGGATGGAACAGGGGATTTTGGCCGGCTTGGTTTCAAAGCGACAAGCCAACAACACGCGAAAAGAAGGCTTCACTACATTAGCCCGTTACCCCATTGGATTGTTTTTATCCAAAGGGGTAAATCCTACACGCGGTCTAAGCGACATTAATATTTTCAACCATTATTTAACCTATACCTTTTTGGAGAAAAGTATGAAGAAAAATCATCTATCAACAATGTTGATACTTTCTGCATTAGCTGTCACTGGTTGTGCCGCTATGAGTGGCTGGCGTCCCATTGTTGATTCTCGTATGGATCAACACCCAGAAACCGTTCAGCGTGACATGGTAGAGTGTCATGCACTGGCAAAACAAGCGTCGGATGTCACTAAAGAAATCGCAATGGGCGCAGGCGTTGGTGCAGTTACTGGCGCGGCTGGTGGCGCCGCCGTTGGTGCTATAGCGGGCAGTGCGGCAACAGGTGCAGCAGCGGGTTCAATTTTGGCTATTCCTGCCGGGTTATGGGAAGGTTATCAAGCTAACGAAGACTTTAAACGCGCATTCAAAAATTGTATGCGTCAACGCGGACATACCTTGGTCAACTAAAGTATCTCTGAGGTGTCTGCTTAATAGCTAGACGAACTTAAATCGGTAATTAAATAAAAGGTCTGTAGCATTACAGGCCTTTTTTTTACTCAAAATTTGATTTGGAATGGTTCCGTTTTACTTACAACGGTTTCAACGTTGGTTAGGAGCGGGTACGACACACTCGGCAACATGAGGACTGGCAGTCATGACATCCTAACTTGACCTGAAAACGCTGTAATCTGCCAAATGATTATTCTGCTAATAATTAAAGAAAGACTCTTAAAAGCTTATTACTATTAGCTAAGCTATTTCATGTTGATAACATTCCACAGGCTAAACTATTCAAATGCTAAGACTGTTTAAGAGGTTGTTGAGAAATAGCGTTGTAGCTTGTGGATAACTTTCAATAATTAAACTATCCACAGCCTTTAAACAGTTTGATAACAGAATTATCCCCTTTCAAACCGCCATGACAGATTTAGCTTTAATGGTGATTGCCATTAGGTAATTGTTAAGTTGTAATCACACCTTCCCCATTGGAAATGAAATGACCCCTGAAAAATTTATTGCCACCTGGACAACCAACGATCTGACCGAAAGAGCAGGGGCACAAGCGTTTATCGAGGACTTATGCGAACTGTTACAAATTGACAAACCACGCAAAAGTGACGAT
>CANNKH010000290.1 GCA_947504985.1 Methylococcaceae bacterium
GATCGTATACTTTGCGCCATGACATCGCTGCCAACCCGACTAATAAAGTCAGGATGTTGACCAAACGCTTCAAGATGCCACGCAACATTAAAAGGCGCACCGCCTAAAATTTGCCTGCCATCAGGGAACAGATCAAACAGCACTTCGCCGATGATAGCAATTGGATTATTTGTCATGGCTCTTGTCCTTTTGTTGACACATTTAGCGTATTGATAAAATTACCTGCATTATAGTGTTTTCATGCCTCGGTAGAGACGTTGCAATGCAACGTCTCTACTCAAAAATCAAGACTACCCGAAGCCCTAGGCCTATGTAATAATAAACGGCTTTGATTTTGCGGTATTTTTTTCTGATAAGCTTTCACAATCTCCGTATTTTGCGGGTATAACGCACACACAAGGGCATTAACAATGGACGAGAATAAAAAGAAAGCACTCGGCGCAGCGCTGATGCAGATAGAAAAGCAGTTCGGCAAAGGCTCGGTTATGCGCATGGGCGATGTTGCAGCTTCCCGCGATATAGAGGTGGTTTCTACCGGCTCATTGGGGTTGGATATTGCATTAGGTTGCGGTGGTTTACCGCGTGGTCGTGTCGTTGAAATCTACGGTCCTGAATCATCAGGTAAAACTACCCTGACATTGCAGGTAATTGCCGAGATACAAAAACTGGGTGGCACGGCGGCATTTGTCGATGCCGAACATGCACTTGACCCTAGTTATGCGGAAAAAATCGGCGTTAATGTGGATGATTTGCTGGTTTCTCAGCCAGATACCGGTGAGCAGGCACTCGAAATTACCGATATGCTGGTGCGTTCTGGCGCGGTCGATATTGTGGTGGTCGATTCGGTTGCAGCCTTGACCCCTAAAGCTGAAATTGAAGGCGATATGGGTGATTCGCATATGGGCTTGCAGGCGCGATTAATGTCTCAGGCGTTAAGAAAATTGACAGGAAATATCAAGCGCTCCAATACACTGGTTATTTTTATTAACCAGATCAGAATGAAAATCGGGGTTATGTTTGGTAGCCCTGAAACCACGACCGGTGGTAACGCATTGAAATTTTATGCCTCGGTGCGTCTGGATATTCGCCGTATTGGTGGGATTAAGAAAGGTGATGAGATTATTGGCAATGAAACTCGGGTTAAGGTTGTCAAAAACAAAGTTGCCCCCCCTTTTAAAGAGGCTGAGTTTGAAATTTTGTACGGTGAAGGCATTTCTTTTACTGGCGAGCTAGTTGATTTAGGCGTCAAGTACGGTTTTATTCAAAAAGCGGGTTCATGGTATAGCTACGGTGATGAAAAAATTGGGCAGGGTAAAGATAATGCCAAAACTTTCCTGAAAGAACATCCAGGAAAAGCCAAAGAAATCGAAGCAAAAATTAGAGCGGTTGCTTTTGCTAAACCAGCCGCGCTTGCGGCTGAAAATTCGTTTGTCGAAATGCCAATAGCAGATGAGGAATAAGCGTAGTTTGCTGTGAATAACGTCAAGGCAATCAAAGCAGTTTGTCTGGGTTTTCTGGCGAGTAGAGAACATAGCCAGAAAGAATTGCTCAATAAATGCTTGCTAAAAGGTTACGATAAAGCCGATATTCTTGTTGTTATTGAGGACTTAATCCAGCAGGGTTGGCAGGATGACTTAAGATATGCAGAAAGTTATGCAAGGCATCGTATCAACAAGGGTTATGGCCCTGTTTTTATTAAATACCAGTTACAACAAAAAGGCATAGATACTGTTAATCTTGATGACATTGTTGAGGCGGTGGCGGATGGTTGGCTGGCTGTGCTTGAGCAGGTTTATTGCAAAAAATATAAGTACGATAATGCTCATAAGGTCTGCGTAACCCGTCAAGAATGGGCGAAACGCAGTCGTTTTTTAATGCAGCGTGGCTTCCCATCGGCTATGGTTAGTGCGTTATTCAGCAAAATATCAATCACTTTCTAAGTTTTAGTTTTACCAACATCATACATATCATGAAAAAAATGACTAGCGCAGCGCTGCGTGCAGCCTTTCTGGAATTTTTCCAACAACGGGGACATTCCATTCAGCCTTCCAGCCCACTGGTTCCAGGCAACGACCCCACTTTGTTATTTACCAATGCCGGTATGGTGCAGTTTAAGGATGTTTTCTTAGGCCGCGAACACCGCGATTTTAACAAGGTGGCGACTAGCCAGCGTTGTGTTCGAGCCGGTGGCAAGCATAATGATCTGGAAAATGTGGGTTATACCGCACGGCACCATACTTTTTTTGAGATGTTGGGTAATTTCAGTTTTGGTGATTATTTCAAAAAAGAGGCGATTCATTACGCATGGGATTTTTTAACCCAAGAATTGGAAATTCCGGCGGAAAAATTATGGATTACCGTGTTTGAAGAAGATGCCGAAGCTGAAAGTATCTGGTTGGATGATGTGGGTATAGATCGCTGCCGTTTTTCAAAAATAGGCGCAAAAGATAATTTCTGGTCGATGGGCGATGTCGGCCCGTGTGGCCCGTGTACCGAAATTTTCTACGATCACGGCGCACATATTGCCGGAGGTCCTCCTGGCAGCCCAGATGAAGATGGCGACCGTTATATTGAAATCTGGAATCTGGTGTTTATGCAGTACGACCGCGCCGCTGATGGCACGTTGACACCGTTACCCAAACCGTCGGTTGATACGGGCATGGGTTTGGAGCGCATCGCCGCGGTGTTGCAGGGCGTGCATAGCAATTACGAAATTGATTTGTTTCAACAACTCCTCACTGCTGCGGCAAAATTAGCTAACACCGATGATCTCCATAACAGCTCGTTGCGCGTTATTAGCGACCATATCCGTTCCTGTGCTTTTTTAATTGCCGATGGGGTCATGCCGTCTAACGAAGGACGCGGTTATGTGTTGCGCCGCATTATTCGCCGCGCCATTCGCCACGGCTATCGTTTAGGCATTACCGATGTCTTTTTCTATCAATTAGTTGCGCCGTTAGTCGCGGCAATGGGTGAGGCATATCCCGAATTAACCAGCGCTCAAGCGCAAATTGAACGCATCTTAAAACAAGAAGAACAACGCTTTGCCGAAACCTTAGGGCAAGGCATGAAAATCCTCGAAGCCTGTGTTGCCAAATTACAAGGCAGTGTTATTGCGGGTGACATCGTATTTCAACTGTATGATACCTACGGTTTTCCGGTTGATTTAACCGCTGATTTTGCGCGTGAACATCATTTGACTGTTGACCACGCCGGTTTTGAAACCGCAATGGCGGCACAGCGCGAACGGGCGCGGTCAGCCAGTAGTTTTGGTAACGATTACGATCAAGACATTAAACTCGACAGCCAAACCGAATTTACTGGCTACGATCTGCTTGACGACCAAGCACAGATTGTCGCGTTATATCGCCAAGGGCAGCCAGTTGATAGCTTAAACGCAGGTGAAGACGGCGTGGTCGTGTTAGATAAAACGCCATTTTATGCCGAGTCTGGCGGTCAAGTCGGCGACAGCGGACAACTTGTCGCCAGTGATGCCGTGTTTGCTGTTAATGACACGCAAAAACAAGGTGGTGTGTTATTTTTGCACAAAGGCAAAGTAATCACTGGCGCGGTCACAACCGGACAATTCTGTCATGCCAACGTTAATGCCGAAGCCCGCACAGCCACTGAACTCAACCATACCGCAACGCATTTATTACATGCCGCGTTACGGCAA
>CANNKH010000291.1 GCA_947504985.1 Methylococcaceae bacterium
AATCTGTAAGCCAGCACCCTACCAAACGTGACGATAAGTGTGAGTATTAGTACAAAAATGAACTTAGCTTTATACCATACAGGCTTTTTTTTTACAATAAGCCGAACTCTGTTAAACTCATAAATTGCATAATCTACCCCCACTGAATACTAAAAAATAAGCGAATATTTCTAACTATCCATGAGCATAATTATTAAAACCGAAATTGAAATCGAGAAAATGCGTATTGCCGGAAAATTGGCAGCCGAAGTGTTGGAAATGATAGCGCCTTATGTTGTACCCGGTATTACGACTGACGAACTTAACACGCTTTGTCATGATTACATTGTTGATGTACAAAATGCCATTCCGGCCCCACTTAATTATCATGGGTTTCCCAAGTCAATATGCACATCAATTAATCAGCAAGTTTGTCACGGCATTCCTTGCGATAAAAAGCTTAAATCCGGCGATATTGTAAATGTCGATATTACTGTCATCAAAGATGATTATCATGGCGACACCAGTAAAATGTTTTGTGTGGGTGATGTTTCCCCGCATGCTACACGCTTGGTTAATGTTACCCGTGAGGCCATGTATCGGGGTATTGAACAAGTCAAGCCTGGCGCTACGCTTGGCGATATTGGTTCTGCCATACAAAAACATGCGGAATCTAATCGTTACTCAGTGGTTAGGGAGTTTTGCGGACATGGCATTGGTAAAAAATTTCATGAAGAACCACAGGTTTTGCATTACGGGAAGCCAGGTACCGGCATAACGCTTGATTCAGGGATGATTATTACCATTGAGCCGATGATTAATTTGGGTAAACGTCACGTTAAGGTGTTGTCAGATGGCTGGACTTCGGTGACTAAAGACCGAAGTTTGTCTGCACAATGGGAGCATACGATACTCGTTACGTCCAGTGGCTATGATATTCTGACTTTGCGTCAGGAAGAAAGGTAATGAACGTGAATAGCATCGCAACCTTTGTCGGAAATGATACTTTGCAACAATTTAAACAATTGCTTAAACAAAATGATATGCAATTGGAACAAAAATTTAACCCTCATCATTCGGTTTCTGATCTGCTTAAAGAGCGGTCTGACTTTATTGACGGGATATTAAGTCATTGCTGGCAGCATTTTCTTGGTAGCTATGCTTTGCAGCTTAGTTTGATTGCCGTTGGCGGTTATGGTAGACGCGAGTTATTCCCTTATTCTGATATTGATATTGTTGTTTTGCTGGATTCTGACGACACCTCGGCTTACCACGAAGCCTTGACTGATTTCTCAACTTTTCTTTGGGATATAGGGCTCAAACCTGGGCAAAGTGTGCGCACGCTTCAAGACTGTTTGGATGCTGCCCGTGATGACCAAACTATTATGACCAGTCTAATGGAAATCCGATTAATCATCGGGTGTTCTGGGCTTTATGAAAGCCTTAAGCAGCAAACGGCACCTGATAAAATCTGGCCATCAGATCAGTTTTTTATTGCCAAAATGGAAGAGCAGCGGCAACGCTATGCTAAAGCGCATGATACGGCCTACAATCTTGAACCCAATATCAAAGAGGGGCCTGGTGGCTTGCGGGACATGCAGGTTATCGCTTGGGTATTTAAACGTCACTATAATTCATCAACGTTAAAAGAACTGATTAAATACAGTTTTTTGCCGGAATCTGAATATTCAGAGTTGATGGCTGCGCGTGATGTGTTGTGGCGTATTCGTTATGCTTTGCATCTTTTAACACATCGCTGTGAAGACCGATTAATTTTTGACTATCAGCGTGATTTGGCGCTGAAATTTGGTTTTGGGGGAGAAGAGCAACAATACAATCAGGATGTTGAGCGCTTCATGCAGTTTTATTTTAAAACGGTTCAAGGATTGGAGCGTCTTAATGAAATGTTGCTGCAATTATTTAATGAACGTTTTGTTTGCGGTGAAATGGGTTGCAAACCAGTGCAGGTTTCAGACAAATTTATTGCCATTAACGGTTATCTTGAAGTCATCGATGAGCAGCTATTCGAGCGGCAGCCGCTCGCATTACTGGAAATTTTTCTGATTCTTCAGCAAAATCATGAGCTAAGTGGTATCAGAGCAACCACCATAAGGCTAATACGCAAGAACTTGCCGCTAATAGATGATGAGTTTCGCAATAATAAAGTAGCAAACCGACTTTTTATCGAATTACTGCGTCAACCGGGCGGTATTACCACTCAGCTTAGACGCATGAACCGCTATGGCGTATTGGCCGCTTATTTGCCGAGCTTTGCCAACATCGTGGCACGTATGCAGTATGATTTGTTCCATATTTATACCGTAGATGAACATACGTTGTTTGTTATCCGTAACTTGCGTCGCTTTTCGATAGATGCTCATTTCGATGAACTGCCTTTTTGTAATAGCGTTTTTTTGTTAATACCTAAGCCTGAATTACTCTACATTGCTGCATTATTTCATGATATTGCCAAAGGCAGGAACGGTGACCATTCTTCAATTGGCGAAGAAATTGCGCGTAACTTCTGTATTCAACACGATCTTTCCGCGCATGACACCAAGCTGGTGGCTTGGTTGGTTCGCAATCATTTGATTATGTCAATGACGGCACAGCGAAAAGATATTGGTGATGCCGATATTATTCACGAGTTTGCTCAGCATGTCGGTAGCGTCGAATATTTGAATTATCTGTACCTGCTCACTGTGGCGGATATCCGTGCGACCAGTCCGGAATTATGGAACTCCTGGAAAGATGCTTTGCTTAAAGAGCTGTATTCAGCGACAAATTGTGCCTTACGCAAAGGCTTGAAAAATCCTGTTGCACTCGCTGACCGCTTGCTGGAAAACAAAAAAGAGGCCAAGGATGAATTACTTAAACAGGGTATTACTGAACCGGCTATCGACGCGTTTTGGCAATATGCTAGCGATGATTATTTTTTGCGTTATTCAGCAGATGAAATCGCTTGGCATACCGCCGCGATTATTTCGTTAAGCGCTGAAGATTTACCGTTGGTCCTACTCAGGCCGCATCCCCAGCGTGGTAGCGCCGAAATCTTTGTGTACGCAAAAGATAAGGGGCCCGTTTTTTCGCTGAGTACCGCCACGCTCGATCAATTAGGGCTGACTATTCTTGATGCCAGAATCATGACCACTTTGGATGGCTACGTACTCAACAGTTTCCAGGTGCTTGAACAGTCAGGTGAACCGATTAATGACCGTTGCAGGAAAGACCATATCTGCTTTGCTTTGCGCCACAATTTGCTTCAGCAAAAAATAAAAAAACAAAAAAATATTCATCGGCAATCAAGGCAGGCCAAGCATTTCCCTATCCCAACCAGCATTAAATTTCATGCCGATCCTTCAAGCCGACATACCATCATAGAGCTGGTAACGACAGATCACGCCGGACTTTTATCAGAAATTGGGCGGGCATTTATTTTGCAAAACATCAACTTACACAGCGCAAAAATAACAACTATCGGTAGTCGCGCGGAAGATATTTTTTATATTACCGATCAGCAAAATCAACCAATTAACGACAAAAGTCGACAAAATCAAATTAGCAATGAAGTATTGAAAGCATTGGCTGCCGAGGATGCACCTTAGTCGCCTTGATCATGTGTTGCTATGGGAATTTCGTTGTACCTTGCTGCTGTTATATTTTACAATTCAAGCGAGTATGATCGAGTATGAT
>CANNKH010000292.1 GCA_947504985.1 Methylococcaceae bacterium
CCCACTCGCCATCATATCGGTATTCTGGATAATGACATGCGCTTCAGAGATATAACGATCAGAAGCTATAACGCTCCAGTACAGGACGGCACACAGCACCGCGATAAAGGCACTACCAAGCAAGCCGTGGCGCTTCAGCACCCCCGGCAGGCCAGCTTTAGATCCAGGACTTGTCATTTTGAACGGCTTTCCTTGTAGGCATTGAGGGCGTCGTTGATGTCGTTAAACCAGTGAACATTTCCGCCATCGAGCCAGATTCCGGCAGTGCAAAAATCTTTCAGAGTGCTTTCGCTGTGTGAAACCATAATAAGGCTGGAGCGATTCATTAAGTTTCTAAAGGCGGTTGTGGCTTTCTGCCTGAACGCGGCATCACCTGCTGCCGTAGCTTCATCGGAGATATAAACATCAAAATCGAAGGCTAGCGATAGCCCGAATTGCAATCTGGATTTCATACCCGATGAATAGGTTTTAATGGGTTCGTCAAAAGCAGAGCCTATTTCGGCATAATCTTCAATAAACGCCAAACGATCTTCAATATCATCTTCATGTCCGTGAATCCGACAAACAAATTTTGCATTTTGGCGACCTGTCATTGAACCTTGCAAGCCTCCACCATAACCCATTGGCCAAGAAACTCGGCAACGTCGCTCAATGTGGCCTTTGGTCGGCTGATCTATGCCACCAATTAATCTTAGCAGTGTTGATTTACCGGCGCCGTTGCGACCAACCAAACCGACACTGACTTTAGGAGGTATGACAAATGAGATGCCTTGTAATACCCATTTCCCTGGGCCGTGACTGGTTTGATAGCGTTTGTATATATCGTCAACGATAATCATAGCGAAGTGAGTTTGATTTCAAAGCGTCTTTGCAGAGCCAGTCCGAAGAATATGGCGACAATTGCACATTTGTAGATATAGCTGACATCAACGCCGGTTATGGCATGATAGTAGCTAGAAACGCCCATTCGAGCCGCTTCGGTGCCGTGCAGTAGTGGATTAATCATCAACCAATCACGGTAAGGCTGAGGCACATTAGAGACGGGAAGAATGACGCCTGATGATAAATGCAGTACGGTTGAAACGATACCGAGAATCGTCCCCATTTTAGGGATTAATTGCACAGCCACTGAGGTGATTAGCCCAAACCCCAGTCCCATCAGCCACATTCCAAAAAATACCATTAATACGGTGAGTGGATCATCTGGAATAAGTGCAACGCCGAAAAAAGTGCCGCCAATACCGAAGATAATGGCTATCAGCGTGGTTATAAATCCTTCCAGACCAGCCCGAACCAGTAGAGTATCAACGGGTTTAACCTGACGGTAAGTAAAAAGAGCACGGTTTGCCCCCAATGCGTTTTGCACTTGGGTCGCCGCTCTCTTAAACATTAAATAAAAAACCATGCCTATTATTAGCCAAGCTTCCGTCGACATTCCGTTGACGACACGCATACGGATAACAATAAACATAAACATCATTATGCTGATTTGCATGATCGGATCCGCTAATAACCATAACCATGCAATTCGTCCTGCTGACAATCGGGAAAGTGCTTCGCGTAAAAAAAGCGCATTCCATACGGATAAGGTGATGGAAAGAGGGCTTCTAGGATGCACATAATCGTATTGAACCATCATCTTTGCCTCATTGTTGGAAGGTTAAGATGACGGTAAGAGGCATATCGGCTTGAGTCATGTGGATCGCTTTAGATTGATGTTCGGTGGGAAGTGAAAAATCATGGTATGGCGAATAGTTTAAACCTGCTCGTCAAGTCCTATGG
Source organism: Methylococcaceae bacterium (assembly GCA_947504985.1). Taxonomy (GTDB): domain Bacteria; phylum Pseudomonadota; class Gammaproteobacteria; order Methylococcales; family Methylomonadaceae; genus Methylovulum. Next base: position 1,783 of record CANNKH010000292.1, read on the forward strand.
TAAAAAAGTAGACGATTCTGGTGTATTTTAAGAGGTTTAGTGAGTCTATCATGCCGCTAGAGGAATCGGCAATACCCAGCATTAACGGGTAAATTATTTGCTTGTGACCCTAATAATGTCGGCGTTTCGATAGCTACGGAAAAGCAAATTTATTCTTTTCCTGCCAAAAAGGGCACAAAGGTAACGGCATCAAATTCTTCAATCTTATAAGCGTCGGGGGTGCGCGTCACCCTTTGCAGTGTTTGACAACCACTGGGGCCAACTGGAATGACCATAACACCACCAACGGCCATTTGTTGTAGTAATTGTTCAGGAAGCGCTAAAGGCGCAGCGGACACAAGAATACCGTTAAAAGGCGCATAATCTGGCCAACCTAAGCTACCGTCACCGTACATAAAGCCGATATTTTTAAGCTTTAAATCCCATAAATAAGTTTGTGCCTTTTTTTGTAACGGCAAAATACGTTCCACAGAATACACATGGTCAACCAACTGAGCCAGAACAGCCGTTTGATAACCGCAGCCTGTGCCTATTTCCAGAACTTTTGATAAATGGCCTGAAGCGAGTAGCAGCTCAGTCATTTTGGCGACAATATAAGGTTGTGAAATGGTTTGGTTGAAGCCTATCGGTAATGCGGTATCCTCATAAGCCCTGCTGGCTAAGGCTTCATCCATAAAAATATGCCGAGGGGTATTACGCATGGCCTCCAACACTTTTTGGTTGGTAATGCCTTGCTCCGATAAACGCTTTATCATGCGCTCGCGCGTGCGCGGAGAAGTCATGCCTATGCCTTGTAAATGCGGCATCATAACGATTGCTCCTTAGGTAGCCAGGTTTTTAAATCATTGAGCCGATCATACCAAGTTAAATCCAGTTGCAGAGGAGTTACGGACACATAACCGGTATTAATCGCATAAAAATCGGTTCCAGGGCCTGCATCTTGCTCGGCTCCTGGTGGGCCTACCCAATAAATGGTACGTCCGCGCGGATCTTTATCCTTGATAACAGGTTCGGCTTTATGGCGTTGACCCAATCGGGTGGCCTGATAGCCTTTTAATGCGTTAATAGCGACATCTGGCACATTAATATTAAGGATAGTATCTTGAGGTAGTGGTTTGCTAATCAGTTGCTTAAGTATGGTCACAGCAACTTGTGCGGCAGTTTCGAAATGGACAGGATTGCTACCCGCCAATGAAATTGCGACAGCCGGAAGTCCTAAAAAACGACCTTCGGTTGCTGCAGCTACCGTTCCTGAATACAGGACATCATCACCTAAATTAGAGCCATGATTAATGCCAGCAAAAACCATATCTGGTTCCTGTTTCAGTAAGCCGGTAATCGCTAAATGGACACAATCAGTGGGGGTACCATCGACTTTAATGAAACCGTTATCTGCAGGATAAGCACGCAACGGTATTTCCAGTGTCAGTGAGTTACTTGCAGCACTACGGTTTTTATCGGGGGCAACAACTGAAATATCAGCATGTTCGCGCAGTGCATTCGCTAATGCAGAAAGACCTTCAGCTAGGTAGCCATCATCATTACTTAACAAAATGTGCATTATCAGTCGCCCTGAAACAGAATAAGCTATAAAATCAAACATATTAGCAACAATAACCTACAAAATCAGCCTTCGTGACAAAAAAAATCCCGACTTTAGAAGATAGTGATTTATTTCGCGAAGCGATAGGAAAAGTGCGGCTGGTAAAAAACGATAAAGTGCATTTAACGCCACAAGCTAAGCCCAAACCTTTTCCAAAATCACCCGCTTTTAATCAACAGGGGGTTTTAACGGCGCTACCCGAAGCCGATGTTGACGTGGTAGGCAAGGAAGACTCGCTA
>CANNKH010000293.1 GCA_947504985.1 Methylococcaceae bacterium
AGATGTTGGAACTTTCTGTTTATGAAGGCATTCCGCATCTGCTTACTCCTGTGGTTACTGACATGAAAGAAGCCAGTAATGCCTTACGTTGGGCGGTTGCTGAAATGGAACGGCGCTATAAGCTGATGTCAAAAATGGGTGTTAGAAACTTGGCGGGTTTCAATCAACTTATTGAAGAAGCGGCTGCAAATGGTGAAGCGATTAGAGATCCAATGTTTAAATTGACGACACCACTGCCGGAAGGCGAAGATTTTCCGGTATTAAGCACCTTGCCTAGCATCGTTATTGTTATTGATGAATTAGCCGACATGATGATGATTGTTGGTAAAAAAGTCGAAGAACTCATTGCCCGTTTGGCGCAAAAAGCGCGTGCTGCGGGTATCCATTTAATATTGGCAACACAACGTCCGTCGGTCGATGTTTTGACCGGGCTGATTAAGGCTAACGTTCCGACAAGAATTTCCTTTCAGGTATCCTCACGTATCGATTCACGGACGATACTTGATCAAGGCGGAGCAGAAACTTTGTTGGGTAACGGTGATATGTTGTTTTTACCTTCTGGTACCAGCATTCCAATACGCGCTCATGGTGCTTTTGTAGATGACCATGAAGTGCATAGTGTTGTTGAATTTTTAAAACAAACGGCGCCGCCCGATTATCTTGAAGATATCACCAAAGAATCTGGCGATGCCAATGAAGGTTACAGTCCTAATGGTGGTCAAGACATCGGCAATGATGGCGATTCTTTGTATGACCAGGCGGTACAGTTTGTGACAGAGTCACGCAAAGCATCAATATCCAGTGTACAAAGACGTTTTAAAGTGGGTTATAACAAAGCCGCGACGATCATTGAAGAAATGGAAGCGGCAGGCGTTGTCAGTGCGGCAGAATCTAATGGTTCACGGGTTGTGCTAGCACCAGCGCCAGTTAAAGAATAATAATGTGACCCCCCGTCCTTTGAGAACTGGCGGTCGTTATGGTTTCATGCCTAAAGCATAATTACGACAGCCTGACTCTAGGATCAACCAGCGTATAGGAAATATCTGTCAACAATAGACCGATGACATACAGAACTGATCCTAAAAACACCATTGCCCTTACGATGGCGAAATCCTGGCTATTAATGGCGTCTATCGTATAACTGCCCAAACCCGGAATACTGAAAAATGATTCCATCATCAGGCTGCCCATAAATAGCAACGGTAGTACCACGACCACACCGGTTAATATCGGGATCATCGCATTGCGTAACACATGGCGAAATAGAGTTTGAATTTCGCTTAAGCCTTTAGCCCTGGCGGTACGGACATAATCTTTTTCGACTTCTTCCAAAAACAGCGCTCGATACCAGCGCACCCCTGAGCCTAATCCTGAAAATACACCGATCAGTACAGGCAAAATCAGAAATCTGATGGCTGAAACGCCTTCGTCATAACCCGAAATAGGGACTAATTTTAATAGCTTACTGACCATAAATTGGCCGCCGATAATATAAAACAATGACGAAATCGACATTAAAATGACGCACAACACAAGGCCTGTTTGTTCCTGATATTGGTTTCGAAACAATACCATTAGCAATGCAAAGCAGATGTTGACCAATAAGCCGAGACATAACGTTGGTAATGCCAGTGCCAGACTGGGCCAAGCACGCGCTTTAATGTCCGCGCCAATATTTCTACCGCCATCGGAGACACCAAAGCGGAACATAAACAGACCGACCGATTTTTGATAAAAAATAGTTTGGGTTATTTTTTCTTGAGCGGTCGCTTTTGAATTCCATAGCAACGGTACATCATAGCCGTGCTGTTGTTTCCAGTTTTCAACAGCGGCTTCGGTAACGTGTTTTTGTCCCAGTTGCATACGCGCCATATCATCAGGGCTATTGACGACGAAAAACAGCATGAAGGTCAGGACATTGACGCCCATTAGCAGCGGTAAAGTGTATAAAAATCGGCGGATAATGTATTGAGCCATAGTTGTTCTCTAGCAATAGTTAGTCGCGTGGGGGTAGGCATTTTTGCCCACGAAGGCACAGTAACTGCCTGAAAAGTTGTACCCACATAAAGGTAAAAAAGCCTGCCCACCCGACTGGAAAAGGAAGGGAGCCATTAAAATTGTAGTTATTAGTATTCGTTTTATTTATACTGCCTTGGCTGGTAATGATCGTGATGTGGCAGCATGAATGAATGATAACCACTTAAAATAGAGAAAAAACAGATGCCGCAAAGCAAGCAAGCAAGCAAGCAAGCAAGCAAGCAAGCAAGCAAGAGATTGTGATTCCGGCTTTCAAAAAGTCAAGTTTTTCTTAGCCTTAATTAAGACCAAACCACCCCAACCCGCCCGTGCATTGCATTGGCGGGTTTTTTATTGCCTAAAATTTGCCCAAGAGGATTTTCCTTATGAAATACCCCTCACAACATTTTCAGATCAGGTTAATAACAAAGTAGGTGCGAATTCATTCGCATAATGCGAATGAATTCGCACCTACAACCCGACAGTTTCCGCGTTGGCTCGAAATGTAAGTGCCAACGTCTTAATTTTCAACTGACAGAGAGCGTAACAACATGAAATTTTTACAACAATTTTTATTCCTCATCGTCTTCATGCCCGTCATGGCGAATGCGGCGCCGCCGACAGGCAGCAAGCCAGTGACTGGCACGTTTACCCTACAAGGCGGCAGCGATTCGGCGGTCAGCTATGCTGCGCCGTACACCGGCAGCTATAAAGTCCATGTGCTGGTGCCAAAAACCGGCACGCTCACGAACGCGCTGTACCGCGTCTATCCCAAAGGCAAACGCCCCGGCAGCATCGATTGTGTCGCGGGTGCCGATGCCCAGTATCCTTGTGTTGAAGTGACCGTTGACCAAACCCAATACGCCAATCAATGGGCGCAACTGAGGTTGGCCAACGATACCGAAACGCACTGGGATTTTGTCAATGATAAAGAGAATAAAGGCTATGTCACGGCGGTGGTCAATAACCTGGGTACGGCGGAGCGGCTTAACCTGACCCCACTGGTGCGTTTTGGATCACTTTTCACCATCGGCGACACCTATCAGGGCGGCATTGTTTTTTATCTCGACAAAACAGGGCAACATGGCCTGATTGCCGCGCCGACCGATCAAAGCAGCGGCATCAAATGGTTTAACGATGATTTCATTTACATCGGTACGGTAGGTGTTGCCGTCGGTACTGGCTTGGTCAACACGAATAAGATCATCGAGGTACAAGGCAAGGGTCGTTATGCCGCCAAGCTGTGTGCAGATTTGGTGTTGGGTGGGTACAGTGACTGGTATTTACGGTCGAAAGATGAACTGAACCTGATGTACACCAGCATTGGGCCAGGGGCAGCCGCACCATTGACCAATGTTGGGGGGTTTGCGTCCTACTATTACTGGAGTTCGTCTGAGTACGACGACAACTACGCGTGGGCCCAGTACTTCGGTGATGGTCCCCAGCGCATCAACTACTCCAGTAAGAGCACCACGTACACCGTCCGTGCTGTGCGGGCATTTTAACCTTTTAGCCATTTAACCATTTTTACCCGCGAAGCGGGCGATTTTTTGCCCATTTTGACCGAATGATGTGCTTGCGGGTATTGGATAGTACG
>CANNKH010000294.1 GCA_947504985.1 Methylococcaceae bacterium
CAGCAATTCTCATTATGGAAAATATATTTAAATCAAAGTGTTATGTATTTAATTTCCAAAATTGTTTTTTATTCTACGGAATCTTATTTTTAACAGGTTTCGCAAAGCCTTATAAAACAAGGGGGCTGATATTGTTACCAATTAGGCTTGTCGGTTACTTTGCAAGTATTGCGGTAGATCGCGCTCGAATTTTAAAAACTAAAACTTTATCCATTTGATTTTGTTTACGTTTCCATAATGAGAATTGCTGACTATCTGTCGGCCATCCTATTAGTACCTTGCAAAGCATGTTCAATAACGGCCGTAATTTCTTCGCATGGAATAACGATTTTAGTGTTATGTATGATATGAGTAGCCAACGCGTAAATGACATCCCAATGCTGAGGCGAATCAATAAATTTGAAGGCTTCTATGAACAATTTATCGATGATCCGATTACGTTGTTGTCTGCATGCGATAACTGACTGAATATACTCATTAACAATATCAAGATCAGATGCGCCGCCGTAAAATTCCAAGGCGTCCAGATTAACCAGATGCCGGTTAATCGCTTCATTATCACGCCGCGCAACGTATTTTGCTTCTGCCAGTGGGCCTGCCAACAAATTGACAATATCCGCCTCAAAAGCCGCCAGATAAGCCGGTTCATCCATTGCAGACAACTCCGCCAGCGATACAGGCAGGTTTTCTATCAAACGCCCCCCTTCAACTTTTGCCAAGTAATTGTGTTGAAATGCTGCACTGGCATGAGGATCCAACGCTATATGAAAATAGACCGGCGGTAATTGTTGCTGTTTATTGCGTAAATAAATGGCCACCGCATGCCCGGCTTCATGAAAAGCCACTTTTCGAAATAATTCATGTCTGGTACTGAAAGTGGAATCAAGGAGACTGTGATTGCGTTCCATAAAAAAATCCTGTTTATAAAGAATGTGGTTTTGGTGCTTAACCCTAATACTGCTACCTTAAAAATATTTACGATAATAATCAATGTATTGTGATTTAAATAAGCGGAAAAATAAAATTCAAAAAGTGTTGAGAAGAACAGATTGCGATTCTATTTCTATTTAACTTGTTGATTTTTCGCATATTGGTCGCTTTAAAAAATCACATTTTTGCATGCTTTTAACACACAACCTGTTGATTATTAAATTAATTAAAATTTAAGGTATCAGCATTACCCCCAGTGGGCTCTGGGGTAGTGATTGCTGTGCTTCTTACCGATTCATTTTCGTTAGTGCCCATGATTTTCTCCAGTAATTAATCTCAATGTTTATTGGGGGCTTATTCGAAGCCAAGAAATTCATGTTGCGCTTTATACCAGTCTTCCAATTCATGGCCTGGATCAAATCCCCTTTGTTCAGCTTTAAAATAAGCCAGTTCGGCAATATTGGCATCATAATCGGGAAGATGGATAGCTTCCTGTTGGATGGCAGGAACTTTATCATTAACGGTTTTTTTCATATTTCACCTCATAGCGTAGCTTGACCTGCTGTTAAGTTAACAACGTATTCTGATGCATATTTCACTAAATCACGGCCTCAGCCAATCCGTTAGCTTAGGGAAACACCGCATGATTATTTTCGCAGATGAGGGGGGGAGGGGGAATGATTTAAAATGGGGTATTAATAGGTATGGAATAGATATTAAAACTATCCATTTTTGCCTGATAGGCACAGTCTGTGGACTTAAAACTATTCGGCAAACGACAGCAGATATTGCCGCAGATTGTCTGCCTTGCTGTTCAGCCCCAATTTTTTGCGTATGTGTTTTCTGTGGATGCTGATGGTTCCCGGCGAGAGCCTTAAGGTATTGGCGATAATTTTTGTCGGTAGCCCCTGCTTGACCATAGATGCCACCTGAACTTCGACTGGGGTTAATTTTCGGTAAACGGCGTCGAGGTGGGTCGCGTACCCGTAAGAAGCCACCATTTGTTGTAGATTGTTTTCAAGGATATTGATCAAGCGGCATTGCCAGGGATCAGTGTTCACTTTCCCCAGCTTTTTCAGGAAGGGCAGAATAGCGCCCTCTATCTCGTTCGACAGCAGGTTTTGCGCCTCGGTTTTGTCTGTTTCGCGATGCTTGAGCAGAACTTTCAGCGCCGCATTGATGGTCGTTGATTCTTCTTTAATTTGTTCCAACGCCTCTTGTGAATTTGCCGCCTTGTTTTCAACGCGCTGCACCGTGTCTAGCAACACTTTTTCGGATTGCTTTTGGGCAGTGATGTCTCTACAGGAGCCGACATAATGGGTGGGTTGCCCATGCTCACCCGTGATTACGGACATGGTGAGCCATAACGGGAATATTTCGCCATTTTTGCGTTTGTCCCAGATTTCGCCTTCCCAGTAACTGTCGCATGCCGCCCTTGCCCACATCTCCCGGTAGAAATCCTCGTCATGCTCCCCGGAGCGGAGAAAAGAGGGGGTACGGCCTAGTGCATCTTTGGCGCAGTAACCGGTGATACGGCTAAAGGCCTGATTGATGCTTATGATGATCTTGTCGGCATCGGTCACGATGATGCCTATCGTTGTTTCAAAGGCGGTGGCGATGTGCAGGGCTATCTCGACGCGCTTACGTTCGGTGATGTCGCTGAGCGCGATACGCAAATCAGGGTGGGAGCCGTTTTCTTCGCTATTGAGGCAATCAAGCTGTGCATGAAAGTTCGTGCCGTCCGCGCGGTGCAGCATCAGTTCAAACCTGTGTTTGCCGTAATGTTTTTTAGCATGCAGAAAATATCGATAGCAACGATCAGTGTCTTCGGTGCTGACATAGCGTGCAAAACGGCTATTGATCAGTTTGTTGCGCTCCACGCCCAATAAGGTCGCGCAGGTCAGGTTGGCCTCGGTGATGAGGCCTTTTGCGCTGAGCGACAGATAGGCGACGGGGGCGAAATCATAGAGCTCTAGGTAAAGGTCTCGGGATACCTCCAAATCCGTATGGGCGCGCCGCAGCTCCTCGTTCTGCATTTCAAGTTCGATTTGGTGTATACGCAGATCTTGTAAAAGTTCATCGACGGATTTTGCGGGGTAAGCTGGGCGGTCTTGCTGCGTGTCTGCATGCGCAGCTTCTGATGGTTCTGATAGTTCTGATGCAACGCTAAGTGATTGATTTAATTTTTTATTATTCTTTTCCATAAAACAAGTAGTTTTTGTGGTTGTCGATGACTGCAATTGGTAATTCTAATCTACCTACTTCCCTCGCATGGATATATTTAAATCAAAGTGTTATGTATTTAATTTCCAAGATTGTTTTTTATTCTACGGAATCTTATTTTTAACAGGTTTCGCAAAGCCTTATAAAACAAAAGGGCTGATATTGTTACCAATTAGGCTTGTCGGTTACTTTGCAAGTATTGCGGTAGATCGTGCTCGAATTTTAAAAACTAAAGCTTTATCCATTTGATTTTGTTTACGTTTCCATAATGAGAATTGCTGCAGATAAGTGGTGAATTACGTTTTACACCCTAAATTCGGTTACAATGACGACCTTTATTTTTTGACATGAAGGTTTACTTTTGGCTAAAAAAATTATCCGTATTGCTACACGCCAAAGTCCGTTGGCGTTATGGCAGGCAGAGCATGTCGCGGCGCGTTTAGTTGCTGCCTTTCCTGA
>CANNKH010000295.1 GCA_947504985.1 Methylococcaceae bacterium
GGGTTATATTACCAAAAGCAGTACGCCGGAAACGCTGGTTACTGCGGTCTGTAAAATAGCGCTGGGCGGTTCTTATGTCGATCCTGAGATTGCCCAGCAACTCGCGGTTTCTATCGCCGGGGAGCAGGATGAAGCGGAAAAAATCAAGCTGCTTTCGCCCAGGGAGTTCGATGTTTTTTGTTTATTGGCGAATGGTTATACCGTTCGAAAAGCGGCGGAAAAACTGTGTTTGAGTTATAAAACGGTGTGCAATCACGGTACCGTCATCAAAGAAAAAATGGGCGTGGAAACGCTGGCCGAGCTGACTTTAATGGCCAGCCGGCAAGGACTTATCGAAGTGCGCGAAAGTTGATTGGTGTGGCGGTGGGGATTTCCATGCTTTTTGCGTAAGTCTCGCGCCTTAATTTCCTTACAAAGGGCGACTTGCGATTAAATGATCGCTTCGACTAGAGCCTCCTGCAAATCCGGAAGGGCGCAATTCACGATTCTGGTATAGTAAGGATGAATCAGTGAACATATGCCGTTTTGTATCCACGCGAATGGATTTCTTCATAATAACCAACCTAATCTATGAGCTAATCTAATGAACATAGCCGAACGCATTTATGAAACCGTCAAAACCCTGCCCGAACACAGCGCTGCCGAGGTACTGGATTTTGCGGAAAGCTTAAAGGCCAAACAAGCCGATGATGAGCGTATACGCAGAGAAAATGCACTAGCCACTTTGGCGAAATATCGCGGCCGCTTCAAAGCAGGCACATTTAGCCGCGAAGAATGCTATGACCGCTAGAGTCTTTGCCGACACCAATTTGTTTATCTATGCCGAATCGCAAGATCAGGATAAATCGTCCCGCGCCATTGAAATTATTCAGGATGCGCCGGTGATCAGTAGCCAAGTAGTCAATGAGACAATTAGCGTTTTGACTAGAAAACATGGATTTTTATTATCGGAAGCTCACGAAATAGCCGAAAGCTTGCTGGATTTATGCGAAGTGGTAGCCGTCGATGCCGATACGATTCGTAAAGCTATCGACTTGGCAAAACGATATTCGCTATCGCACTGGGACAGCCTGATTATTGCCGCCGCATTGCTTGCAGATTGCCGGACGCTGTTTTCCGAAGATTTGCAGCACGGGCAAGTGTTTGATGGTCAATTGACAGTTATAAATCCTTTTGACCACTTGCCTTAATTCCATACTTGTACGACAAACCAATCTTGTCATTCCAAAAACGGCAAGGCATAGCCAATAAATTCTTTATGATAATTTCGCCGCTCACTCCAACGGTAAGGATTACTAGGAGGTGTGCAGCGTGTTTGACAAGCAGTTAAAATCAAGCGCCGTTTTGCACGCGACATACCAACGAAGAACGCGCATCTCTGCTCGGTTTCATCACCCCAGAATGTCTCATTTTCCACACCCAAAATGATCACCGAATCGAACTCCAAGCCCTTACTTTTGTGTATGGTCAAAATACGTACCGCTTGGTCATCTGAAAATTTAGTCAAAGCCTTTATTAAGTCTGGCTCGATTTTGAGTTGCTCTTCGATCCGTGTCTTTGTTTCCTGAATTACATCGATTAGCCGAGCTGCTGACTCGTAATCTGGCGATAGCGCTGTTAAGCTGCTGATGCCGAGCCTGTTCAGAAAATTATCAACAAATGACCAACCGTTTGGCCACCTGTTCTCACCCAATAGATCAAGGAATTCGGCTTGCTTGCGTTCCGATTTAATAAATCGTTGCCAGTCATGCCGCTTGTCGGCTTGTTCAGTTTCATCGGCAAACGGTATCAATTGATCCATCAAGCGCAACCACGCTTTAGGTTCTCGTCCACCATAAAGTGATAGCAAGTAATCCACAATCAACCTTGCTGCTGGTTCAACGGAAAGGTCTTGTAGTTGCTGTTCATTGCGATAAGGAATACCTCGTTTTTCCAGTTCGACCATCAACAGATTGGCATAAAGATCGGGTTGCCTGGACACCAAGACGGCGGTTTCTGAATGAGGGATTCCCTCATCCTGTATCCAGCTGGCTATCTGGTCTGCTAAGTATTCGGCTTCGTGTTGGCTAGTAGCGAATCTCCAATCCCAAATTTCCCCTTCATTGCCCGCGATTTGATCATTCGACATCATTGATGCTGGATCTAGGACTCGAATAATCTCATTCTGCATACGTAACAGTTTGTCTTTAGAACGAAAATTCCGGTACATATTCAACGGCACCGCATTAAAATCATTTGCGAAGGTCGAGAAGATCCCATCCAATGCACCAGCCCACGCCATAATCTTTTGCTTGGTATCGCCCACTGCAGTCAAACGTATTGTGGAACCTTGAAACATCAGCTTAACCAGTTCGTATTGCCGATTGGTACAGTCCTGAAATTCGTCCAAGAATACATCGCTATAAGTCTTGCGAATTGCGTTGCGTGCGACCTGCGACGTTTTTAGAATCTGAATTGCCAGCGGGACAAGATCGTTGAATTCAATTTGTCGGCGAGTAACCCTGGGAGAATCGATTTTGTAATCTGGATCAAGTGCGTCATTCCCTGTCAGTACAGGACGAAAGCGATCAATGATTCGCTTGGCAAAAGCGTGGAAAGTGTAGCTATCAAACCGGGCGGCAAGATCCGCACCACAGCGTCGCCTTACTCGGTCTTTCAGGTTCCGACTTGCATCGACCTTGAATGATATGGCGAGGATTCGCATTGGATAACGACAAGTACCTGTACGCAACAAGAAGTCCGCACGCTGGGCAAGCATCTCAGTCTTTCCCGCGCCTGGGCCAGCAGTCAGTGCAAGGCAACGCTCACGTTCGGTTGCGGCTCGAAGTGCATTGGGTTCCAAAGTTAAGCCATCAGCGGGCCACCAAATTTCCGGCCTGATCATTCAGGCAACTCAGCGAGTTTGGAGATGACAGCATCAGCGAGGCGATTCAAAGAAAGCGGCATATTTGCCAAAAGCTCTTCATCGGAAAGCTTTGAAAGCCCATTAATGTGGGCGGCAGGTTTACTTTTGAGCTTGAATCGCTTGTGATAGGTAATGAAGAGTTTTTGCTCCTCCTCAGTATACTGATCAACGCCGTGGTGGCTGTCGCCAAGAACAGCTTTGATTTTAGCATCCACTGGAAGGACCTTATCGGCTTCATCTAACTCGTAGGCTACCGGAAAACTCTTCAACATTGCAAAGTCGATATCCAAAGGAGATGAAAAGAAAATACCAAGAAACTCAAGTTCACTCAAGTAATTGATATACTTAGGGTTGCTCTCGACCTCAAAAAGCTTCCAATCGTCATTGTTCCATTCAGGAATTTCATCTATCTTACCAACAGAAGGAAACGTTACTTCCGGGGAATAGGTCTTCAATTGGTTGGCAATATTGCGCACTCGCCCCCAACCACCTTGATGTCTCGCAAGATCCAGATCCAAGAGAGTAATGAACGGTATCTCCAACACGGTGAGTAATCGCCAAAAATGATTAACATGGCGGCCGCCGAGTGGAACCACTGAAATGGCGCACTCATCGACTGGAACACCTTTTGCTTTGAGTAAACGAGGAAGCACAATTTCTTCACTGTCACCTTCACCAAGCACCACCAAC
>CANNKH010000296.1 GCA_947504985.1 Methylococcaceae bacterium
AAAATTTACAGAGCATCATCCAAACGCAGTAGACGAATTACCACCCATTTGCGGCGGCCTGGAATGTATTGTGCTAATTGATAATCACTATGCCGCAACATTGCAATTCAGGGATGAAGTGCGCACCGATAGCTCATCATTTATTAATCATTTGCAACCTAACCATCTGTTTGAAAAAGTGATGCTGGTCTCCGGCGACAGAGAATCTGAAGTGCGTTACCTTGCCGAACAAGTCGGTATTCAGCATGTGTATTTTAACCAGAGCCCTGAACAGAAACTGGCGTTAGTCCGTCAGGAAACGTTAATCGCAAAAACTATATTTTTGGGGGATGGTATTAATGATGCTCCAGCCTTAACCGCAGCGACTATTGGCATCGCGTTTGGTCAAAACAGTGACATTACCGGCGAATCAGCTGATGCTGTGATTATGGATAGCTCGTTACTGAAAGTGGACGAGCTTTTTCATATCGGAGAACGTATGCGCAAAATAGCATTGCAAAGTGCCATCGGCGGTATGGCCTTAAGCTTAATCGGTATGATCTTTGCTGGTTTAGGTTATCTCAGCCCAGTCGCAGGTGCAGTTGCACAAGAAGTTATTGATGTGCTTGCGGTATTAAATGCGCTAAGAGCCGCGATTCCGCCCAAAACACTTTCTGACTTTTAAAAAAAACAGCAAAAATTTTTAGCGTTAGTCCCAATACTGTTTATTTGACAACTCGCAAAAAAACCACCGTTGACTTCGCTCAGCCAACGGTGGTTTTTTTTCAGATTACCTTACTTAAAGCACTACTTGCAGAAACAAACAGCATCAATAAAACGAATTGAAAAAGAACAAAAATAGCCTATTCAGCATCCCATTCCACCATCAAGCGAAAACTTCAGCCAAGAAATTCTTCATCGCCAACCAAGAACGTCGATCGGCATCGGCTTGGTAAACTGTCCCGAAATCTGGATTATTAGCGACCGGGTTGGTAAAAGCGTGCATCGTTTGACCAAAGGTAAGCAATTGCCAATCTGCACCGGCAGCGGTCATCTCTTGTTCAAAAGCAATAACCTGTTCAACCGGTACCATAGGATCGTCATGACCGTGTAAAGCGAGCACCTTGGCTTTAATTGACTGATCTTTAAGATTATCAGGTGCGCCAAATAAACCATGAAAACTAACTACGCCATTTACATCCGCCCCTGATCGGGCTAAATCCAATACACACAAGCCACCAAAACAATAACCTATTGCCGCCACTTTCGTATCATCTACCCAAGGCAGTAATTTCACAGCGGCTAATGCAGCTTTGATACGCTGCAACAATAGAGCACGATCGTTGATAAAAGGCTGCATTAAGGCGGCGTTTTCTTCAGGCGTCGTTCCTAAAATGCCTTTGCCGTACATATCAACCGCAAAACCGACATAACCCAACGCTGCCAGTTGTACGGCCTTTTCCTCAACGAATCCATCGCGCCCTGCCCAAGCATGGTTAATTAAAACGGCCGGACGCCGATTTGAAAAGGTATCATCGAAAGCAAAAAATGCTTCCAGTGCAACCCCATTGTCAAGATAACCGACGGTATTAGATATAATTGCCATAAAATTGCCTTAATCGTTTTGTGTTGTTGATGTTAAATGTCCATTTTCGTGCAAGGTTTTTAAAAAACCAACCGAAGCCGCTTCCACCAAATCCAATACCCGTTCAAACCCGTAACTGCCACCGTAATAAGGATCGGGCACTTCATGCACCTTCAAATGTGGCGCGTAATCAAGAAAATAACGGACTTTTTCTTTGTATTGATCAGGACAAGCTTCAATCAAGATCGAATAATTATCATCATCCATCGCCAGTACAAAATCAAAATCCTCAAAATCGCCATGGGTTACTTTTCGGGCGCGAAGGCTGGCTAATTCAACATCCCGCCCCAAAGCCGCTTTTTGTGCACGTAAATCAGGGGCATCACCAACATGATAAGCATGAGTTCCTGCTGAATCGATAATAAATAATTTGTCTAAATGCCGCGCTTTAACCAGTTTGGTAAAAACACCTTCAGCGGTCGGCGAACGGCAAATATTGCCCATGCAGACAAAAAGCACTTTTATTTTTTTCATAATGACACTCGCTTGAAAAAGACTATCTTTGATGGGCGTTGAGTTTAATGTCTAAACCGATTTACAAATCTCAAGTACCAACCCTAGGTTTAGGTTTACTACGGTGTTGATTATCCAAACCGGTGTACTTTGTTTTAAAAACCTGTGCTTTGCCAGAAGCATCAAACGTCCCTTTACTGGCGCTGGGTTGGAATGAAGGAATCAAATGGTGTTTACCATTGCCGATTAAATCACTACGCCCCATCGCTTTTAAGGCTTCACGCAATAGCGGCCAGTTTTTGGGATCATGATAACGAAGCAACGCCTTATGCAAACGACGTTGTTTGATACTTTTAGGTATCGGGATATTAGCGGCTCTACGACTGATTTTATGCAACGTGTCTTTACCGGAATGATACATCGCCGTTGCAATTGACATTGGTGACGGCAAGAAAGCCTGTACCTGATCCGCGCGAAAGCCATTACGCTTCAGCCAGATCGCCAGATTCAACATGTCATCGTCTGTCGTGCCCGGATGCGCGGCAATAAAGTACGGAATCAGATACTGTTCCTTGCCTGCTTCTTTGGAATATTTATCGAACATTTCCTTGAAGCGGTCATAAGTCCCCATACCCGGCTTCATCATTTTTGATAACGGCCCTTGCTCGGTATGTTCCGGGGCAATTTTAAGATAACCACCCACATGATGGGTGACCAGTTCTTTAACATATTCCGGCGACTCGACAGCTAAGTCATAACGTAAACCGGAGGCGATAAAGATTTTTTTGATACCCGGTAAGGCGCGGGCACGACGGTATAGTTTGATTAAGTGGCTGTGATCGGTATTAAGATTTGGACAAATACCCGGATAAACACAAGACGGCTTACGGCAAGCGGCCTCGATCTTTTCATCTTTACACGCAATACGGTACATATTGGCGGTAGGCCCGCCCAAATCAGAAATATGTCCGGTAAACGCGGGCGAGGTATCGCGTATCGCTTCAATCTCACGAATAATCGAATCTTCCGAGCGGCTTTGGATAATGCGACCTTCGTGTTCGGTAATCGAGCAAAACGTACAACCACCAAAACAGCCGCGCATAATATTGACGGAATGCTGGATCATTTCAAACGCGGGAACATTAGCATTGCCGTAAGTTTTATGTGGCAATCGTGAATACGGCAAATCAAAAACACCATCCATTTCTTTAGTCGTCAACGGAATCGGTGGCGGATTAACCCAAATGTGGCGTTTGCCGTGTTGTTGTATCAGTGGTCTGGCATTGCCTGGATTAGTTTCACCGTGCATCACCCGCGAAGCATGCGCGTACAAAATCGGATCAGCTTTGACGGCTTCAAAGCTAGGCAAGCGCAACACCGTCTTGGTACGATCAATCCCCCTAGCCCCCTTTGCTAAAGGAGGAGAAAAGCGGACTATCATCTCCCCACTTTGTAAAAGGGGGGTTGGGGGGGATTTGTCGCAAGCCGG
>CANNKH010000297.1 GCA_947504985.1 Methylococcaceae bacterium
AATCATATACGGATGGCATGATATTCACTCTCTGTGCGTTGATAACACCTATATTTTATGTGCATAAACACTATTTATCCATCACTCACATAAGCCTTGCCAAAAATCATTCCTTCCCTCATATAAGCAATATCCCGCCCTTGTTCCAGCAACGTCTGATACCAAAGCCCATCGGCCGTATCGCCATACAAAACCGCACCCATCAGTTTATTGGCTTTAATGACCAGTTTTTTGTAAATACCCGCTGCCGGATCATTAAGATAAATGCTTTCGCTGTCGGCATCTCCCAAAAAATCACCTACCGAAAATAGATTAATGCCGGTTACTTTGAGCTTGGTTGCCGTCGGTAGCGAAATGTATTTTGCTGCACCGTGTGCGCTTAAATGGTTGGCACAAACTTTTGCTTGCTCAAATAACGGAGCGACCAGTCCAAAAGTATCACCTCGATGCTGAATACATTCGCCAACTGCATAAATGCTGGGATCGTAACTTTGCAAGGTATCGTTGACGACAATGCCGCGTTCGCAATAAAGTCCTGATTCCTGAGCTAAAGCAATATTGGGGCGTACGCCAATGGCCATGACAAACAAATCGCAATCCAGTTCGCTGCCATCATTAAAAGCCACGGCTTTGATATGTCGGTTGGCATCGCCTAACAAATGTGTCAATTTAGCCGCCATTTTAAATTTTAGCCCCCGTTGTTCCAATTCGCTTTGCAACAATTGGCCTGCTGTTTTATCCATTTGGCGGTTCATTAACACCTCATTATTATGAATCACCGTCACCGCCATGCCTTGGATTAGCAATCCATTTGCCGCTTCCAAACCCAGCAGACCACCGCCTAATACCACCGCTTTGCTATGGCTACGGCTGTACGCGAGCATTTTATTGACATCAACAATATCCCTAAAACTAATTACTCCATCCAAATCATTGCCTGCAATGTCTGGGATTACCGCCTTTGATCCGGTCGCTATCAGCAAGCGGTCGTACCCGGCAATGGTGCCATCTTGGGCATAAACTTTTTTGTTGGTTCGGTCAATCCGCACGACAGTTTTAGCGTCGCCCGCATGTAGCGTGATGCCATTATCGACGTACCATTGGCGGTGATTAATGACAATATCTTCAATGTTTTTCTCACCGCATAACACCGATGACAGCATAATGCGGTTGTAATTACCGTAAGGTTCGGCGCCAAATACCGTAATAGCATAACGACTCGGTGCGGCGCTTAGTAATTCTTCTACGGTACGCATCCCCGCCATGCCGTTACCAATAACCACTAATTTCTTTTTCACGTTAATACCCAACATTTGTATCGTTTAGCCCCCGCTAACGTAAACATTCACCTCCCCCCTTAGAAAAAGGGGGGAGCTAAGGTAACTCGCAATAAATATCCCCCCTTTGAAGAAGGGGGGCAGGGGGGATTTTAAGAATGGCAGTTGCACATCAAATCCCCCCTAACCCCCCTTTTACAAAGGGGGAAATCGGATGAACGTTTGTTGTTGGTGGGTGGTTATTTTTTGCGAGTTATCTAAACGATTACCAACATTTAATCATTCAGGGACAGTCATCACCCCTTCAGAGACCATCACCGCTTCACCGCCAACCCTAAAGGTCAACGTATCTGCACCTTTATGATCCATCTCCAGATTCAGTACGCTACGGCGATTTTTTTCTTCGCCACGGTCAACCGAAAACACATAAGTGCCTTTCTGCAAGAACTCAAAGGAACATAAGTACGATGCAAATGCCGGCATTGCGCTACCGACCGGCGGGTCTTCGTGGCTGCCGATGCGCGAGCCTAATAAGCGGGTATGAAAATTGGCGTCTGCAAACGGCGTTTTGGGTGAAAACAGCAGGATTTCCTGTGCTGCCGTTTGCGGTGCGCTGGATTGGCTCCAGGCCGCGTAATTAAAACGTGCTTTTCTGACCGTCCCGTACTGGAATACCGGGACTATCAAATACGGAAAGTTGCATGACACTAAACGGGCGGCGTATTTTTTGGTATCAAATTCGCCAGGCTCCAGGGATAAAAAGCTCGCCAGTTCTTCAATTGTTGGGGCAAAGCGGTCGATAACCGGGCTGACTTTGCCGGTAAACTGGACAAACGTTGGTTTACCCGCTTCAGCAGTAATATTGGCCTCAATCGCGCCTGTATTTTGTTCAAAGGTCACGGGCGTAACCGTGCCGTTCAGTTCAATATTACCGATGCTGGCCAACACAAACGCCGTTGCAATAATCGGGTGACCAGCAAAATCGATTTCCCGCTGTGGGGAAAAAATCCGCAGCACCCATTTGCCAGTAAGGCTATCGCGTTTTTTGACAAATACGGTTTCCGATAAATTGAGCTCTCTGGCAACCCGTTGCATTTGTTGATGGTTCATGCGCTCAGCCTTTGGGAAAACCGCTATTTGTGCGCCACTGAAAATCTGCCGTGTAAAAACATCGGCAATATAATAGTTATATTTCATGCGGTTTCCCCGAGGTTAATTTGCACGCGACCCTCTGTAATACGGACAGGGTAGACCGGTATTTGTACCGTTTCATCTTCCAAACAGCGCCCGGTTTCCAGATTAAAATGTTGCTTGTATAACGGCGACGCCACCATCGGTCGACCGCCAATATCGCCGATCAACCCGCGTGACAAAACATTGGCATTGCCGAACGGGTCGAAGTTATTGATCGCGTAAATACGTTCATCCTTAAGCATATAAAAGAGTGCTACCTGCTGACCGGCAACTAAAGCGCAAATCCCCGAGTCTGGTTGCAAAGCATCGGTGCTACAAACATCTACCCAAGCCATTACGCTATCTCCTTAATTTTGAAGTGTTTACGCTCCTCAACATTCGCCGGACGGCGTTGCCCACGTTCTTCGACGAAGGCAAGATTATCGTCCGGAAAATCGCTGTTGATAAAATGCCGGAAACGTTGGAGTTTGCCTTCATCTTCAACCGTTGTTTTCCACTCGCATTGATAGGTGTCAATGACATGCTGCATTTGTTGTTCTAACTGCCCACACAAACCGAGTTTGTCATCAATCACCACGGCTTTTAGATAGTCCAGCCCGCCTTCCATGTTTTCCATCCATACCGAGGTGCGCTGCAAACGGTCGGCGGTGCGCACATAAAAACTTAAAAAACGGTCGATGGTTTTAATCAGCGTGGCTTTATCCAGACCCGTTGCAAACAAATCCGCATGTCGTGGCTTCATGCCGCCATTGCCACAGACGTATAGGTTCCAGCCGTTTTCCGTCGCAATGATGCCGACATCCTTGCCCTGCGCTTCGGCGCATTCGCGGGTGCAACCGGACACGCCAAACTTGATCTTGTGCGGCGAACGCAAGCCTTTGTAACGGTTTTCCAGCTCAATCGCCAAACCGACACTGTCATCAACACCATAACGGCACCAGGTGCTACCGACACAAGATTTCACCGTGCGTAACGATTTACCGTAAGCGTGACCGGATTCAAAACCGGCGGCGATCAATTCTTTCCAGATGTGCGGCAATTGGTCAACCCG
>CANNKH010000298.1 GCA_947504985.1 Methylococcaceae bacterium
AGCGCCAGGATATTGGTCTGAAAAGCAATATCATCAATCACTGAAATGATTTCGCCTATTTTTCGTGAAGACTGGTTAATTTCATCCATCGTTGTAATCACCTGACCCACCACACTCACGCCTTTGCCCGCAATGTCCGATGATTTAACAGCGAGCTGGCTGGCATGTTTGGCATTTTGACTATTCTGCTGCACCGTGCTGGTCAGTTCTTCCATGCTCGCGGCGGTTTGTTCCAGACTGGCCGCCTGCTCTTCGGTGCGATGTGACAAATCGTTATTACCTGAAGCAATTTCCTTAGCGGCCGTGTTAATGCTGTCTGTGGCTGCTTTAATTTGATTGATAATTTCCTTAAGCTTTTCCACTGTGGTGTTGGCATCATTCTTTAGTTGCCCGAAACTACCGGCATAATCATTGCTAATAGACTGGGTCAAGTCGCTACGGGATAGCGCTCCCAGGACGCGCATCACATCATTGATGCCATTCTCAGTGGTTTCCAGAAGCTCATTAATGGCTTCGGCCAGTTGTTTAAAGAAGCCCTCTTTGCCTTGCATATCAATACGTCGGGTGAAATCACCCATCACGGCACCCTGCACAATCTCAGCCACTTCCTGCTCCACAGCAACTTCAATCGTGCGATCCTGCCATTCTGCTACTGCCCCCAAACGCTGCCCCTGGTCATTAATGACTGGATTGGCGCTGACCACCATAGAACGGCCGCCTATGTTGATCTTGGCGGTGTAGTTGCTGTTTAAGGTTGATAACAGTTTTGCCTGGTGTGCAGGGTTGGCATGAAAGCTATCGATATTGGTACCTACCAGATTGGCAACGGAAAAATTAGGTAATTGCTTACGAATATCCGCCTCGGCCTTACTCAGAATTTGCACCACCGATTTGTTAACATAAATGATGTTACGCGCGTTATCGGCAATCATTACACCCGTACTGACATTATCCAGACCAATTTTTATACGCAGGTTTTCATTGGCAATAATTTTACTTTCCTCGGCGTCAAAACCGAGTTTAATTTGCATCGATTTAATGGCATTCAACACCTTGCCCAGTTCATCCTGGCGATGGATTTCGATGGGGTGGGTATAATCCCCCTTGGCAATATGGGCGATAGAGGCGCTAAACAGACGTACGATGGAATTGACCAGTAATAAGCCCATCAACACTGCCAAGCCAATGCCTGTTACCAGCACTCCGATAGAAAGACTGCGAATAGATTCAAACCGTGTTTGGGAGGTTTCAAACGCCTGTTTGGCGACATCAATCTGCAATTGCAAGAGACGCTGGATGTCCTCGCCAACCGGTTCATAGAGTGGCCTGATTTTATTGGTAATCAGATTTGCAGACAGCGTCATATCATTGGCGCGTAATGCCGTTATGACGGGTTTTAGACCTTCCACAACGAAACGCTTTCTGTCTGCAATGAATTGGTCTGCCAGCCCTTTTTCTTCCGATGTAAGATAAGAGCTCATGTACTCATCCGAAATCCTGGTTATTTCTGCGATATTTTGTTCCACTTCGGCGGTGTTTTTATCGATTACCTCAGGGGTTGGCGTGGTCAACGCCGCCGTAATGTAAATTCGGTTGACTAATAACAATTTCTGTATAGCGGCAAGCTGCGCCATCGGTACCGTGCGATCTAAATACACTGTCCGCAGACCTTCGTTAGCCTTATCCATGCCGTAATAGCCCATGCCGCCAATGGTCAGCATAAATAGGCACAGCAAGCCAATAATACTTAATAGACGACTTTTAATCGTGGGATTTTTGAAAGGATTAAGCTTCCCTAAAACAGTGGATTTGACAATTTTTCCATCCTTGATTTTCAGATGACCGGCCTTGTTTTCCTTAAACAATTGATAAGCCGCGTCCGCCTCTTTAATTTGCTCGCGACTGGGTTTGCTGCGCACTGACATATAACCGACCAGTTGCTCGTTTTCATAAAACGGCGTGGCATTGGCAACTACCCAATAATAATCGCCGTTCTTGCAACGGTTTTTTACCATCCCAGTCCATGGACGCCCTTCTTTCAATGCCTTCCACATATCGGCAAACGCTTCCGACGGCATATCGGGATGGCGCACTATATTTTGCGAAGCACCGATGAGTTCTTTTTGGGTAAATCCGCTAATGCGAAGGAAGTCTTCATTGACATAAGTAATGATTCCTTTTAAGTCGGTCTTGGAATCGATGGAATCACTTTCTTTAAGCAAATATTCAACATCAGTGATGGGCAAATTAATTTTCATAAACTTCCTTTTTATTTCTTTTTATTTATTTTTGAAACTAATGAAACACGATTATCCAATGGTTTGAGTATTACAATCATGATTTAGGCTATTATTGCCCAACCATTGAAATCGTAAGATCAGACCAAGGGTGGATCAGACCTATTTCAAAATATCACAGCACCCACGCGAGTCTAACCGTGAATCAATAACATTTTACGATGTAAAAGTAATCGAGTTGGTGACGGTGGATCGTCTAAATATAAGGGTTTGGCTAATTAAAAAAGTTACCGACCAAGTTACGGCAAAATGATTCGCAACTCTCCATTCAATGCAGGTGTTAAGTAATT
This sequence comes from Methylococcaceae bacterium, assembly GCA_947504985.1. Taxonomy (GTDB): domain Bacteria; phylum Pseudomonadota; class Gammaproteobacteria; order Methylococcales; family Methylomonadaceae; genus Methylovulum. The sequence goes on from CANNKH010000298.1 coordinate 2,588, forward strand.
ATTGGTCGGATGAGATTGGCAGGTATCCCTTCATTTTCATGTCCGATTTTAGAATATGCACCACAAACCAATTCTGCAATAACTTGGCTAACCGCTTTGCCTCATCGTTATAAGCTTCTGAACGCTTATCTGAAATATTGACAAGGTTATCAAAACTGTCCCTAATATTATCCAGTTCCAGAAGCAATTTTTGGTGTCCCAATTTGTTTTCCATGTAATGGGGGAACTGGCATTGGATCTGTAACTTCTCTTCATTTTCAAAATGTTCTTTTGAAAACTTAGATAATTGGTCGATGGTGAAAATCAATTCTTCACGTTCTTCTGGATGACGCAATATCACAAAAATGGCATTAATCAGCGAGATGATAAGCTTATGCTCCGCGTCAACAAGCTTATTCCCAATTTTTAATTTTCCATCCCATTTTATCCTCATGATAAATTTATTTTGTGCATAGTAGATGCCGATATAGATAAATATTTTAAACACTTAAATAATATGGCGGCTTGTTTTTAAACACTACCATACATTTTGTACCACTGAGCTTCAGAGCCATAAAAGTAGCTGAACTTTGATGTCCATAAAAAGTCAATTTCATCATCAAAAACAGGCTCATTATGAGGCTTCTTGCTTGTTTCCTTAACTTTTAGCTTATCAAAGCCCAATAATGATGGTCACTCCATTTACTGTGGCTGTACACCTATTATGGTAATTATATCGGTTTCCATTACCTGCCGCTATTGACCACTAAATATAGATGTCTCATAAAGTATACAATGTGAGACACTTTTAACCCAACGGTGGAATGCGGGTTTGAAGCATCTTAAATTATGTCTTATTATTAGTTCTTATAAACTCTTAGATTAAAT
>CANNKH010000299.1 GCA_947504985.1 Methylococcaceae bacterium
CACTGAGGACGTACCGATAATTGCCGATGATGAACGCATTAATATCGATCCACTGGAGCAAGGTTTTTACCGTGTCACCGCACGTCATGGTTTCATGGAAACGCCGAATGTGCCGCAGATACTGCGTTTGTGCCGTTTACAGGGTTTGGATATCGACGCCCTCAGCGCCTCTTTTTTTATTGGTCGAGAAACGCTGATACCGTCTGATAAACCGGATTTGAATCCTTGGCAGGAAAAAATATTCCTGGTTATGTTTAGAAATGCCTCATCACCGATTCAGTTTTTTAAAGTCCCACCGGAACGGGTGGTTGAGTTAGGCGTGCAGTTTGAAGTATAGGTTATTGAATTGATAGACAACCACACACGACAACATGATGACTGCTAGTTCTTTAAGGACTGGCAGTCTTGGTATCCATCAAAAAGGCACTTATGAAAATATTGATTTTGGGCGCTGGCAGAACAGGCGCGTCAGTCGCTGAAGCCTTAGCCGGTGAAGATAATGACATTGTTGTTATTGACTATAACGTTATGCTGCTTGACGCGTTAAAGGAACGACTGAACATCACCACCGTTATCGGCAATGCGGCGCATCCCAATGTTTTGGAACAGGCCGGTGTGCATAACACTGATCTGGTTATTGCCGTCACCGACCGTGATGAAACCAACATGCTGGCCTGCACGATTATCAATAAACTGTACAGCCGCCCAAAAACCATCGCCCGGATTCGCGCGATTGATTATTTAAAAAACCCTAAATTGTTTGGACCGGAAGGCATCCCTATCGATATTGTCATCAGTCCTGAACAAAGCGTGATGGAATCTATCCGCAATCTCATCGATCTGCCCGGTGTGCTGCATATTTCTGATTTTGCCAATGGGCTGGTGCGTTTATTTTCGGTAAAAATCATGGCAAGCGGATTTTTAACCGGTAAACAAATTAAAACGATGAAAGGTCGCCTAACCGAAGGCAAGATTCGGGTCGTTGCAATGTTTCGAGACGGTATCTCGCTACCGGTAAATGGAGAATCCATAATGGCGGCTGGTGATGAAGTATTTTTCTTTGCCCCGCGCGTAGAGGTGCGCCGTTTGCTAAAAGACCTGGATTGTCTGGAAAAACCGCTTAAGCGCATTATCATTGCCGGCGGCGGACATATCGGTAAGCGACTGGCGCAGGCGTTAGAAAAAGATCATCATGTAAAAATCATTGAACGCGATCTGAAGCGCGTTAAAAAAATCGCCAATGAACTGGACAACACGATAGTAATACACGGTGATTGCAGCGATGAAAACCTGCTACTTGAAGAGTCCATTGATAAAACCGATTTGTTTTGCGCCATCACCGATAGCGACGGCGAAAATATCATCTCTGCATCGCTAGCCAAAGCGCATGGTGCGCGTAAGGCGATCTGCATACTCAACCATTTGTATTACAGTAAATTATTGCCCGGTACCGGCATTGATCTTGCGGTATTGCCCAATGTTGAAACCCTGGGCAGCATTCTCAAACATGTACGACGTTGCGATGTGGCGCAAATCAGTCTATTGCGTAATGGCACAGCCGAAGCGATTGAGGCGATTGCCCACATTGGCAATGGCGAACACTCTGTCGTTGGTCGTAAAGTGGATACCGTTAATCTGCCAAAAGGAATCGTTTTGGGTGCTTTAATTCGTAATAATGAAGTAATTCCCGTACATCATGACTTAATTTTTGAAGAAGGCGATCATGTCATCATGTTTACGCTGGATAAAAAGCTGATGCCTAGTATTGAAGAAAAATTTCGGGCGTTAGTGGTATAACCACCGATGGCTGATCTTAAACTGTCTCGTCTTAAACGGGCAGCGTCGTAGGGCGGTTTCGCGCCAGCAAACCGCCGCAAGGTACACCCTCAAAAACCATCAAGCCTACCCACAAAACATAAAAAACCCCTGCCAAGAAATTCTGGACAGGGGTCAGGTGCAAGGCCTATTGCGGTGGATTGCTAGCGCGAATCCACCTTACAACAAATCCGCCTTGCGAATTGCCTAACCGCAAACCTATCTCTCAAACAAACAACATTGATTGCGACCATTAGCCTTGGCAGTATAAAGCGCGGCATCAGCACGATGTAGCGCCTGCTCGCAATTAGCATCGGTTACTGAAAGCGCGGCTATACCGATGCTAACGGTATAGCGTATTTCACCTTTTTCATGCGGAAGAATAGCCGCCGCGACTTTTTCGCGTAACCGCTCAGCCATTGCCAGCGCATCAGCTTGGTCAGCGCCGGGCAGCAAGATACCGAACTCTTCTCCCCCTAAACGAGCCGCGACATCAATCGTGCGCACTGTCGCTGTTATTAACTCGGCAAAATGGCTTAACACGACATCGCCCATAGCATGACCATAACTATCATTGATACGTTTAAAATAATCCAGATCCAGCATCAACAAGGCAATCGGCAATGTCTCCAGGCGCACCAGCCGCGCGACTTCCAACTCTAAACGTTCCAAAAATACCCGGCGATTAAACAACCCAGTCAATGAATCGGTACGCGCCAGCTTTTGCAATTCCTGCTCCATCCGTTTGCGCTCACTAATATCATCTTTAATACCAATATAATGCCTGATTGCACCGGTTTCATCTCGCACCGGCGCAATACTTAGGGCTTCATCATAAAACTCGCCATTTTTTCGTTTGTTGACAATCTCACCTCGCCAGGTTTCACCGCGCCGAATAGTCTCCCACATGGTTTGGTAAAAGGCTTGATCCTGTAAGCCTGATTTCACTAATCCGCCGGGTTGTTTGCCCATGACCTCTTGTAAATCATAGCCCGTCAGCTTACAAAAAGCGGGATTAACCCATTCGAGATGACCTTCACAATCAGTAATCACAATGCCATTGGCGGCGGCTTCCAACGCAGCTACCAGTAATCGGTTATGCGCATCCATTTCAATGCGCTGTAGTGTGTAACGAATGGCGCGAATCAAACTGTCTGGACTAAATTCACCTTTAACCAAATAATCCGCCGCCCCTATTTCCAGGGCATTAAGGGCAAATTCGGTATCATATTGCCCGGTCAAGACAATAATCGCCGCCCCGTGAGCCGTTTGTTTTATCGCCCGTAGTGTATCCAGCCCAAACGAGTCCGGTAGCGACAAATCCAGCAGCACCACATTGAAAGATTGCAGTGATAATTGTTGTTGTGCTTTAGCCAAGGTATCAACATGCGTCACCTCAAAAAAAACATTGCCCGCATTGCGCAAAGCCAAAAGTACAAGCTGAGCATCGCCCTGCTCATCTTCCACCATTAACACACGAATTGACTTTAGTGATTTCAAACTACTTACCGTTCGGTAAATGTACCAACGCAAACCAATAATCACCCAATTTGCTAACGCTGGCTATAAACTGGGAAATATCAACCGGTTTGGTAATGTATCCAGCGGCACCTAATTCATA
>CANNKH010000300.1 GCA_947504985.1 Methylococcaceae bacterium
GAGCCAAAACGATGATCAGGCGGCTGAACAACTACAAAAAGAACGCTCTCAATTATTTAAAACCATTAATGAACGAGACTTAAAAAGCGGCTGAGTTAAAAGTCTTAATTTTTCTCTTTTTCAGACTCATTTATCTATTGGAATGTACTCAGATATATGGACTTTTATAAAAAAATTATAAGGTTGGGGCGAAATGTTATAAGTGACTTACGTTATGGTGTCTTTTTGGGTGGAGTAAAAAAAAGCCCATTTGCAGATATTGGCGCTTATGATACGGCGAACTCAGATTATGAAGCACTGAGTTTTCTTTTTTCGGACAACATCGTTTCAAATATAGCTGAGCGGCATATCTTGGTAGATGTAGGTTGTGGCAAAGGTCGGGTTCTTAATTATTGGCTTAACAAATTTCCCAGTAATAAAATTTATGGAATAGAACTTGATTCTGAAATTGCGACTTTGATTTCTAGGAGGCTGCGCAGTTATCCTAACGTTACAATATTGTGTGGCGATGTGAGGGATTTAATTCCGACCGACGGTACGTTATTTTATTTGTTCAATCCATTTGATGAAATTATCCTTAATGGTTTTTTGCATTCATTGCGCCAATCAATTGCTGGCTCAACTGCTAAATCAATTTCAGTGATTTATTACAATCCGGTGCATATTGATGTTTTTCTCGCTGATGACGCCTGCGAAGTTAGGGAGGTTATATTGCCTGATCGGTTTCATAAAGCTTTCTTAATAAAGCTAAACTCAGGTACATAATGATGCCTGCCAAATTCATTCTTCGCTTCGATGATATTGCGCCAGAAATGGCATGGTCGAAATTTTCATCCTTTGAAGCTCTGGCTATCGAATTAGATATTCCGCTGCTAGTCGGTGTGGTGCCGCATTGTCTTGATTCTAAGCTTGCTAGAGAGCCTGCGAAGGATGATTTTTGGGACGTGGTTCGCGGTTGGGTCGATCGCGGTTGGACAGTCGCTCAACATGGCTACACGCATCAATACGTTACGAAAAATCCTGGCATTTTAGCTATTGGCAACAAGTCAGAGCTGGCCGGTCTTTCTTATGAGGAACAGTATGTCAAGCTGAAGACAGGTAAAGACATTCTGGTTCAACAAGGTGTATGGCAGCCAGTGTTTATGGCATCGGCTCACTCATTTGATTACATCACGTTACAGGCATTGGCAGATCTTGAATTTCGTTATTTGACGGATGGATATGGAGTGTATCCCTACAAGATAGGAGGCTTGACTGCCGTGCCGCAACTGTTTGCTTCATCAGCGCATCTTGATTTTGGTGTGTACACGATATGTTTGCATATAAACGATATGACACAGTCGCAGATACAGAAGATATTGTGGTTTGTTCGAACACATCGTAAGCAATTTATCTCGTTTGCTGATGCGGTAACCATTAGCAGCTCATCGCCCGGTATTGCTATGGCAAGTCGCTTTATAACGGCTGCCGCATTACGGATTATTCGTGATTTTAGATCGCAAGTGGGACAGTAGGAGATGTGTGGATTCGTTGGTTTTTTGGGGGGGCTTTTTTTGTGTAGTCAGGAGGGTAATGAGGCTATGCTCCAGCGTATGGCTGCTAGTATTGCCCATCGAGGCCCCGATGATAGTGGGATTTGGCAGGATAACGAGGCAGGTATAGGCTTAGCCCATCGCCGTTTATCCATTGTCGATTTATCACCCGCAGGGCATCAGCCGATGCTTTCTGCATCATGGCGATATATCTTCGTTTTTAACGGTGAAATTTATAATCACTTAGCCCTACGCACCGAACTGCAAACTAGCGGCAATGCGCCGGTGTGGCGCGGCCATTCCGATACTGAAACCTTATTGGCCTGTTTTGATGCCTGGGGCATTGAAGCTACCGTTAAAAAAGCCATTGGTATGTTTGCTTTTGCCGTGTGGGATAAACAAACCCGCCAATTGACTTTAGGGCGCGATAGACTGGGTGAAAAACCCTTGTATTACGGTTGGCAAGGTCAAGGTGAACAGGCGGTATTTTTGTTTGGTTCGGAATTAAAAGCACTACGCGCACATCCTGCTTTTGAACACGCTATTAATCGCGGTGCATTAAGTTTGCAGTTACGCCATAACTACATCCCCGCGCCGTATTCTATTTATAACGGTATTGCTAAATTAAGACCAGGTTGTGTATTAACCGTCTCGTTACAACAACGTGATCCTAAAGTATGGTCGTATTGGTCGGCATTACAGGTAGCGGAATCAGGTGCGGCTAACCCCTTTACCGGCAGTGCCGGACAAGCGATTGATGTTTTGGAAACCTTGCTTAAAGATGCGATACGACAGCAAATGATGGCTGATGTCCCATTAGGGGCTTTTTTATCGGGTGGAGTCGATTCTTCAACCATTGTGGCGTTAATGCAAGCTCAATCAACTCAAGCGGTTAAGACGTTTACGATTGGTTTCGATGAAGACGGTTTTAATGAGGCTGTTTATGCCAAAGCCGTTGCTAGGCATTTGGGTACGGAGCATACCGAGCTTTATGTTACGCCAGAAGATGCTATGGCGGTTATTCCACGTTTACCGCTGTTGTACGATGAGCCTTTTTCTGATTCATCGCAAATACCTACTTTTTTGGTTTCGCAAATGGCAAAACAACATGTCACCGTATCGCTATCGGGTGATGGCGGTGATGAATTGTTTTGCGGTTACAACCATTACCAGATGACAGCTAATTTATGGCATAAGATTACTTGTTTACCGATACCATTACGCCGATTGTTAGCGCATGGACTAACAACTGTTTCGCCGCAAAACTGGAACAAGTTCATAAATGCCCTACCGCTCTCAGTACCGGCGATAAACATTGGCGATAAACTGCATAAAGGCGCTAATGTTTTAACAAGCCGTTCAGTTCATGAACTTTATTATCGCTTGATTTCGCATTGGGATGATCCGGCTTCGGTAGTGATTGATGGCGTTGAGCCGGCAACTGTATTAACTGGACTTTTGCCTGGTTTAGATGGTTTGGATCAAATCCAGCGCATGATGGCGTTAGATCAATTAAGTTATCTGCCAGACGATATTTTGGTAAAAGTGGATCGTGCAGCTATGGGAGTCTCATTGGAAACGCGGGTACCGTTACTTGATCATCGCGTCGTGGAGTTTGCTTGGCGCTTGCCGCAATCAATGAAACTTTGTGACGGACAGGGTAAATGGATATTACGCCAAATCCTATACCGTCATGTCCCCAAAGAATTAATTGATCGTCCGAAAATGGGTTTTGGGATTCCTTTGCATGATTGGTTGCGTGGACCATTGAAAGATTGGGCGGAGGCATTGCTAGATGAATCGCGATTAAGACAGGAAGGTTACTTTTATCCTGAGCCGATTCGTCGTAAATGGACTGAGCATCTATCAGGGCAGCGTA
>CANNKH010000301.1 GCA_947504985.1 Methylococcaceae bacterium
CAAGTATTACAGCGAATGGGCTGTAACATCGGTCAGGGCTATGGTATTGCTAAGCCAATGGCAGCGAGTGAAGTGCTGGGATGGTGTCACGCATATAGCGGTTTGCGGCTTTAAAAATCAGCTTAGGAATGGATACAGTGTGCCATGACTGCCAGTCCTCAAAGGACTGGCAGTCATTATATTGCTGAACGGTGTCACGCTCATTCCTTACTAACTAAGGCAACTCGCAAAAATAAACCACCGTTGGCTTAATCTTAAACCGCCCCGCCTTAGTTGATAGCCCCCTTTAATACAAATCGACTGGATCAACATCTAACGACCAGCGCAGTTTTTTTCCCTGTTTGAGTTGTTCTATTTTTGGCATTAATTCATCGAGCAGATGATGCAGTGATCGTCGTTGACTACTTTGAAACAGGAGTTGATAGCGGTAAAGACCTGCGCGTCGAGCCATTGGTGCAGGCACTGGCCCGAGAATTTGGGTTTCTGAGCTATTGATATGTTGTGCTAATTCAAGCACGGTCTGAAGAAAATTTTGCGGTATCGCATCGTCTGCCGCTTGTGCCTGCAATAGCGCCTGATAACTGAACGGCGGCAACGCTGCCAGTTGCCGTTCTGCTAAAGCTGTTTTGGCAAAGCAGTGATAGCCTTCGTTGATTAATGTTGTCAATAGGGGGTGATCAGGGCGGCGCGTTTGCATGATGACTTTACCCTGTTTTTCTGCCCTTCCGGCTCTTCCTGACACCTGTACAATCAATTGTGCCAGTTTTTCAGTGGCATGGAAGTCAATGCTAAATAAACCGCTATCGACATCAAGTAGAGCTACCAATGTGACTTGCGGGAAGTGATGGCCTTTGGCGAGCATCTGTGTGCCGAGGATAATATCGACGCTACCTTGATTGATTTGCTCCAGATAGCTTTCCAGCGAGCCTTTGCGTTGAGTCGAATCACGATCCAGGCGAGCGATGGTTTTGTCGCCAAATAACTGCATTAATACTTTTTCTACCCGTTCGGTACCCAATCCCAAGGCGGTCAGTTCGCCCGTTTTACAGGCGGGACAGTGGTCGGGGAGAGGTTGCTCTTTGCCGCAATGGTGGCAACGCAATTGTTTGCTATGGCTGTGAATGACCAGGTTAGCATCGCAATGTAGGCATCGTGCCACCCATCCACAAGCATGACAGATCAGTGTAGGTGCAAAGCCGCGTCGGTTTAAAAATAATAAAACCTGTTCGTTTTTGGCGACGGTTTTTTTGATTTCTTCAATCAATACGTTAGACAGACCTTCCTGCATGGGTTTATTTCTGATGTCCAATAATTGCAATACTGGTGCGATAGCTTGTCCAGCACGTTCTGGTAAAGGCAACCACTGGTAGCGTTTGGTATTGGCATTGTGCAGGCTTTCCAGTGAGGGTGTGGCAGAGCCAAGTAATACTGGAATTGCCAGAAATTTGCCGCGTACTACGGCGACATCACGGGCAGAAAATCGAAAGCCTTCCTGTTGTTTAAAGGAGGCATCATGTTCTTCATCGAGAATAATCAGGCCGGGATTTTTTAGTGGCGTAAATAACGCTGAACGTGTGCCAAGCAGAATGGCGCTGCTGCCTTGCTGTATTTGTAGCCACGCGTTACAACGTTGCTTATCGGTCAATTTTGAATGCGAGATGGCAATATTGACGGCAAAGCGTTGTCTGAAACGCGCTTCAAGTTGCGGGGTCAATGTTATTTCTGGTACTAGCACCAGCACTTGCAGCCCACGCGCGAGTACCGCTTGAATAATCTGCATATAGACTTCGGTTTTGCCGCTGCCGGTAACGCCTTCTAACAAAAATACGCTAAATTGCCCTAACCCTTCGCAAACGGCATTGATGGCTGCCTGTTGTGGCGGATTGCATTGCAGGGCATCCTGTTTGATTAATGCGTCGATTGGCTGGGAGGGGCTAGCAGATTGTGTTGTTAATAATGCCTTAGCGAGTAATTGCTGTACCGGTGCTCGCCAATTTTTATACTCTCGACACAATGCAGATGAAGAAAAGGGGTGATGGTTAGCCTGAAACATTTCCAGTACGGCTTTTTGTTTAGGTGTGCGTTTTAGTTGCAAGCTGTCTGTTGCGGCACCTAATTCGGTCAATCCGTAGTATTTTTCGGTTGGTACCATCGATTGATTGCGCCGTAAGATGACCGGAAAAGCCGAACTAATCACTTCGCCCAAAGGATGGTGATAATAACGGCTGGCCCAGTGTAATAACTGCAAGTCTGGTGCCGATAACAGCGGTTGTTCATCCAGAACACGCAAGACCTGCTTCAATTTGTCGTTGGGAAATTCACTGTGCTTAACAATCTCTACCAAAAAGCCGATGGTCTTTTGTCTGCCAAACTGAACTTCAAGTCTTGCGCCAATCGCGGCAATAGGGTTAGTTTGGGGAGGCAGATAATCAAAAAGACGAAAAATTGGGACGGCAATAGCTACTCTGAAAATCAGCTTGGCTTCACTATTTAACTTAGCCATAGTTTTTAATAAATTTTTGATGTGTTATCGCTAAGTGATTGTGTCATCTCAACTATTGCAGTTACTCACAGAATCTGTGGATAACTCTGTGGACAAGCGGGTTATAAAAAACCTTACTACCGGTTTTTATTGCAGTTTTCTCACATTGGTTAATTTTAAGGCATTAAAATTTAATAATTTAAAATCAATTAGTTACGCTAAATATAGCGGGGCGAGACAGGCACTGTAACCCATTGATTGTTGCTTTATTTTATTTGTGTCGTGTCTGTGAATTAGCACTTATTTTATCCGATACTAATCCATGCGATTGTGGTACTTGATTAATTCTGACGATTCCAGATTTGTAGAATGCTAAGTGTGGCTAACATTAAGAAAGCGACCAATGTCCAAGCAGGCATACTTAAGCCAAGCATCGACCAGGTGACTTCTGCACAATCGCCTGTACCACTGAGCATTAGTCGTAAAGTGTCGGATAGCGGAAAATTTTGGAACATATAATCCAGTCCTGGACCGCATTCCGGTACCTTATCGGGGGGTAGATGTTGTAACCAGACATGACGTGTCGAAATTCCCCCGCCACAGAGTGCGATAAACGCACCTGCGATGGCATAGACTTTGATGCCGGTCGATTTTGGATTGTGAATAACAGCAGCTAAAAAACACAAGCCTGTCATGAGAATAGCAATACGCTGGGAAATACATAAAGGACAGGGCTCAAGCCCATCAACAAACTGAAAATAAGCGCCCATCGCCAGCAGCCCCATACACGCTAAAAAGCCCAAAAAAAACCAGATTCTGGGGTTAAATCTTATCAATTCCAACATACTTACCTCGTTAAATAATAGTAAAACCGCGCTGAATATCGGTTTAGTTTAACATTTGTAACTGTAGAGTATGAA
>CANNKH010000302.1 GCA_947504985.1 Methylococcaceae bacterium
AATCCTAATCCAGCGACACAAAAACCAATAACGCTACAATAAACCGATAAAGTGATTCGTGCTGAAGAGTTAAGCAACAAAATTTATCTGGTGACAGAAGATGAAGTCGATGCCAGTGTAGCCCAATTAAGAAGGGCATTACTAATCGCCTTGCAAGAAGGTAAAAAAGAGCGGATTCAATGAAGACAATTATATGTTGCTCTTCGCTCAGCAATAATTAATAATTTGTTGAAAATTTCAACAATATTGGAGGTCACTATGTCTACCATGAATTTCAGCGTACCCGATGACGTTAAAAATGCGTTTAATGAAGCCTATAAAGGCCAAAACAAAAGTGCTGTCATTTCCGAATTGATGCGTGAAGCAGTAGAACGTGCCCAGCGTAAACAACGCAGTCACGATGCGATTGCAAGTATACTGGAACGGCGTAAGCATGCGCCGGTACTCACCGAAGAAGAATTTCGTGCCGCGCGGGAAGAAGGCCGTCCATGATTTTGGTGGTCGATGCCAGTGTAGCAATTAAATGGTTCTTTCAGAACCGGGATAATGAAACTGATTGCGACTTGGCATTGATCATTTTGGAAAGTGTGGGTACGGGGCAAACCCAACTACTGCAACCGCCGCATTTTATTGCGGAAGTGGCCGCTGTACTTGCCCGCGAAAAGCCTGATGAAGCCCAAGATGATCTATTTGATTTGTTGTACATCGAATGCCACATTAGCCAAGAGCCAGAGATATACACAACAGCAATCGATCTCTCCATTCGTTATCAGCATCATTTGTTCGATACACTTTACCACGCCGTTGCCTTACACACCCCTGGCTCAAAATTTATCACTGCCGATGAAGCCTACTGGCGCAAAGCGCAAAACATGGGGCAAATTGTGCGTTTACAGGATTTCGTTATATGAACAAAGCCAAACTCAAAGCCTACGCACCACAAGCCCGTAAAGACTTTATTGCCGCTGTTACTGCCCGTGCCAATCGCATCGGGCTTGCAGAAAAGAACGGTTCTGTGGAGATTGCACCCGCCGAGAAAAGTGGCGATTTCGTCATCATTGCCGGGCAATCCTGGCCTGCCAAGATCAGCCAGCAACGGGCCAACCTGATTACCCGTATTGACAAAGAAGGCTTTACCCAAACCATGGAAGCGGTGGCCTATACCTGGTTTAACCGCTTTGCAGCCCTACGCTACATGGAAATTCACGATTACTTGAGCCACGGTTATCGGGCGCTTTCCAGTCGGGAAGGTGGTTTGCCGGAAATACTTAACGCTGCACCGGAACTGGCGCAAAACGGCGGGTTACCCGGTCTTAATGCCCAACGGGTGATTGATCTTAAGCTGGCGGGTGACAAGGATGGTGAACTGTACCGCTTAACGCTGATTGCCCAATGCAACGCGCTGGCCAAGGTCATGCCTTTTTTGTTTGAACGCATCGACAATGAAACCGAACTGCTGCTGCCTGACAATTTGTTGCTGACCGATTCAGTTATTTCCAAGCTGGTTGAGGCCATTCCGGAAGAAGATTGGAGCCAAGTCGAAATCGTCGGCTGGCTGTATCAATTTTATATCAGCGAGAAAAAAGATCAGGTCATCGGTAAGGTGGTTAAACCTGAAGACATTCCCGCTGCGACCCAGCTATTTACGCCCAACTGGATTGTAAAATACCTGGTGCAAAATAGCGTAGGGCGATTATGGACAATGGCAAACCCAGCGTCTGATTTAAAAAATCAATGGGAATATTACATCGAACCGGCCGAGCAAACGCCCGAAGTACAAGCGCAGCTGGATTTGTTGATAAACAAAAGAATTTCCGAATAGGAGAACATCGTGCACACACTAGAATTAGACGATAACACTTACGAAAACCTGATGAAATATGCGGCGCAAGCAGGTAAAACACCCGCTCAATGGCTACAAGAACTCATTACTCAATTTCAAAATAAATCACGTCCCGTTGGTTTGGCAAAAGATAAAGGCGTGCCATTGCCGGATGAATTTTTGACGGCATTTTCAGGCATAGACTTCGAAAATCCAAAACCAATAACAGAATTGTTTGGCAAAGCAAAAGGCTGTTTTAAAGATGCCACTGAAGTTGATGCCTTCATTCGTGAAGGACGTGGCAAAGATAATTGTTTTGAACTTAAAAAAAATGCCGATTTGATTGTGCCAGATGCTTTTTTTGATCCCTTGCCCATTGAAAAATCAAAACAAAAACTAAAAATTTCTGATTTAGTGGGACAAGTTTCACCTTGTTTCAGTAGTGCGGCAGAAATTGATGCTTTCATTCGAGCGGAGCGTGATGCGTGGGACGATTAAGAAGCAGTCTGAAAGGGCATAAAGTTTATTTCGATTCCAACATTTTTATGTATTACATCGAAGAAGCTGAGAATTTCAAAACATTGCTATTAGATGTTTTTGAAGGGTTGGAATCACATGAATTTTTTGCCGTAACGAGTCAATTGACGCTTTCAGAATGTTTGGTTCAGCCGATTACAAAACAACGAAATGATTTGGCGCGGCTTTATTATTTGGCATTGGAGTCTAGCGATTGTTTGACCGTTTCGGCTGTTAGTCTGCAAGTTCTAATTTCTGCGGCAACGGTTCGCGCCCAAACAAATCTAAAACTTCCCGACGCCATCCACGCCTCCACCGCCTTAACGCAACATTGCACAGCCATGCTCACCAACGATGCAGGTTTTAGTCGTGTACCGACTATCGAATTGTTTTTATTGTCTGACTGGATTTCACCATGCTAAACCCCGAAACCATCACCGTCATTGATCCTGCCTGCGGTTCCGGGCATATTTTGGTGGAAGCTTATGATGTGTTAAAAGCGATTTATCTGGAACGCGGCTACCAGCTTCGCAGCATTCCCCGGCTGATTCTGGAAAAAAACCTATACGGCTTGGACATTGATGACCGCGCCGCGCAACTAGCGGGCTTTGCCTTGTTGATGAAAGCCCGCGCCGATGACCGCCGGTTATTTGATGAGCTGCCCAAGCTCAACGTGTATTCGATTCAATCCAGCAAAAACCTGAACCTGCCCTTGTTATGGCGACAACTGGATTTAAATGGGCAAGGTAAAATAGGCACAACCAGTTCGCTGTTTGATGAGCCACAAACCGACTTAGTCCAGGTTGTTGACGACAGCAACTATCAACTTATCAAAAATACCTTGGCCTTGTTTGAGCAAGCCCAAACGCTGGGTTCCTTGATACAAGTGCCCGCCGAACATGCCGAGCCATTAAAGGACTTATTGGCGCAATTGCAAGCCTTGACTGCCGAGGGCAATAATTTCCAGAAAATCGCTGCGACCACGTTAATCCCGTTTATCCGGCAAGCGGTCATTTTAGGGATGCAGTTTGATGCGGTG
>CANNKH010000303.1 GCA_947504985.1 Methylococcaceae bacterium
AGGGTGTAGGCGATACAGTCATGGGAGGGAATGCCATTTTTTAGCGGAACGAAACGGCGTAGCCATTCCAGTTTTTCTTTGCCAAAATCCGCTATGCCTAGCCAACCTTCTGCTCCACTGGCGACAGCAAAGACGGTCAATACTAAAATGTCCATTAACGAATGTAACTTTTTACGCTCAAGGCGTGGGTCTTTGAGGTCGGCAAAGTGCTCTATAAACATCGTCTTTATTTCTCCGGAAAAATTAGCAATATTTGTGCAGTCTTTGAATTTTCAAGGGTTTTAATGCGTTTGCCCTGCCTTGAAGATTGAAGAGACTAACATTCTGCATTTTTTGTTAATTATGATAGTATTCCCAGCTTTGCTCCTATCATGCGGGCAGTTATTTTATGATTAAACTTTATGATTAAACAGCGAACTTTAAAAAATACTATCAGAGCAACCGGTGTAGGCCTGCATACCGGCGAAAAAATCTATTTAACCTTGCGTCCTGCCGAACCAAACACGGGTATCAGGTTTCGCAGGGTAGATTTGGATGAACCGGTAACTATTCAAGCAACCCCTGGTAATGTGGGAGAAACTGTTCTTTCAACAACGTTGGTCGCTGGTGACGTAAAAATTTCAACTATAGAGCATTTACTGTCTGCCTTTGCTGGTTTGGGTATAGACAACGCCATTATTGATGTTAGTGCCGCTGAAGTGCCTATTATGGATGGTAGCGCAGGACCTTTTGTATTTCTGCTGCAATCTGCTGGTGTTGAAGAACAGGATAGCCCGAAACAATATATTCGTATAAAACGCAGTGTACGGGTTGATGAAGGCGATAAATGGGCGGCTTTTCAGCCCTTTGATGGTTTTAAAGTGACGTTTACGATTGATTTTGAGCATCCTGCTTTTGAAGATGATGTTAAGTCGGCAACGATGGATTTTTCATCAACGACATTTGTTAAAGAAGTCAGCCGTGCAAGAACCTTTGGTTTCATGAAAGATATTGATATGTTACGGCAAAATAACTTGGCTTTAGGCGGCAGTCTCGATAATGCCATTGTTGTTGATGACGACAAAATTCTCAATGAAGATGGTTTGCGGTGTGCCGATGAATTCGTCAAGCATAAGATTCTTGATGCGATTGGTGATTTATATTTGTTGGGGCATAGCCTGATTGGTGAATTTACCGGCTATAAATCAGGGCATGGTTTGAACAATAAATTATTGCGCACCTTGCTCGAAGATAAGGATGCGTGGGAGATGATCACCTTTGATGAGGAAGAAGATGCGCCTATTTCATTTATGCGGGCAGCGCAATCGCCAAGATCAGAATCATAATCTCCTTAGTGCGTGTTTTAAAAGTCCGGTGGTGGTAAAAACTGAGGTTTTTTAGATCAAATTCATCTTGAAATGGGGTGATTTCATCCAACTTTCCTTTGTTACATTCGAACAACCAAGATAATTGGGACCGGTTTTTACTACATCGAGACTTTTAAAACACGCACTCAGCGTTTACCGGACAGTCGTTGCAATGTTGAGCTTAATTTAAGTAGTGCCTGTTGCAATTGATTGTCCGAAACATTTAGGCTGTCGTTGCGCATAATATCTATTGTTGCCGCTGAAGGAATCTTTGCTGGTCGCGCAACCTGTAAGCTAACACCAGTGGATTCGGTAATGATTTTAATCTGTATCGTGTCGACGGGTTCGCAGCTCTGCTGTGCGATATTTGCCAGAATAATCTTGCTATAAAAACGCAACTGGGTTGCCCAGATTGCCGAGTCAGTATAAATCGTCAGCTTTTTATCTTTGATTAAGCAATGCCTTGTTTGTTTTGCCAGTGCTACTGGCAAGACGGCTTGGATATGCTGCAATATCTGCTGTTGTTGTTGAATTTGCTGGTAGTAGTAATTTATGATCCGATTTTGGCATGACAGCGGTGCATAGAATGAGATTGATTTTTTTTGCATGGCGAGTTTGGGTTAATTCATGATGAGAATTTAAATCCGCAAAAATATTCGAAGGGGCAGATAGACTGCCCCTTGTTTTTATGAGTTAAGCCTCGGTTTTATGCTGATAATCTTCCATCAGATTAAAATTCAAATACCGATAAGTATCATCTGCAGTTGCATTGATTTGTCCCGCATAGTGCATATATTCCTCAACACTGGGAATTTTCCCCAGAATCGAACACACCGCAGCTAATTCAGCTGAAGACAGATAAACATTGGCGTTATTGCCCAAACGATTTGGGAAATTACGGGTTGATGTCGAAACAACTGTGGCGTTATCAGCAACACGCGCCTGATTACCCATACATAATGAACAGCCTGGCATTTCCAAGCGTGCACCAGCTTTGCTGAAAGTATCGTAATAGCCTTCTTTAGTCAGTTCCGTGGCATCCATTTTTGTTGGTGGAACAATCCATAAACGGGTGGGTAATTCACCTTGTTGCTTATCCAGTAGCTTACCAGCCGCACGGAAATGACCGATATTGGTCATGCAGGAGCCTAGAAAAACCTCGTCTATTTTGGTTCCGGCAACGGCGGATAACGGCTTAATATCATCAGGATCATTCGGGCAAGCCAGTAAAGGTTCTTTGATGGCATTCATATCGATTTCAATGACTGTAAAGTATTCGGCATCGTTATCGGCTTCCAGCAACACGGGATTTGCCAGCCAGTTTTCCATTACCTTAATACGGCGTTCTATCGTGCGCACATCACCGTAACCTTGAGCAATCATCCAGTTCAGTAGGGTAATATTCGAATTCAGATATTCGCGGATTGGCGCTTCGTTCAGGCGTATAGTACAGCCGCCTGCCGATCGTTCGGCGGACGCATCGGATAACTCAAAAGCTTGTTCAACTTTTAAATCAGGTAGTCCTTCAATTTCTAAAATCCGACCTGAAAATACGTTTTCTTTGGCTGTTTTTGCAACGGTTAGCAAGCCTTTTTGAATGGCTGTATAGGGAATAGCATTAACCAAATCACGCAACGTAATGCCTGGTTGCATTTGTCCAGTAAAACGAACTAATACCGACTCCGGCATATCTAGCGGCATCACTCCAGTTGCTGCGGCAAAGGCGACTAAACCAGAGCCTGCTGGAAAAGAGATACCGATAGGAAAACGGGTATGTGAATCGCCACCCGTGCCGACGGTGTCCGGCAATAACATGCGGTTTAACCACGAATGAATAATGCCATCACCAGGACGTAACGATACGCCGCCACGATTCATGATGAAATCGGGCAACGTGTGCTGCATGGTAATGTCGACGGGTTTCGGATAGGCCGCCGTATGGCAGAAAGATTGCAGCACTAAATCGGCAGAGAAACCCAGGCAGGCTAGGTCTTTTAATTCATCGCGAGTCATTGG
>CANNKH010000304.1 GCA_947504985.1 Methylococcaceae bacterium
CGGGAAAGAAGCGTTGCACCTAAACCATCTTCAAATAAATCAAGGGCAACTTCGATTTCATCGCCAATGGCAACTTCCAATTCGCCATCGTTATTTAGAAACTGCCATTTTGGAATGACACCTTCTGATTTAGAATGAGTGCTGACGATGACCATATCATTTTCGATATCAATCACGGTACCAATCAACATAGCACCAGGACTCATTTTGGTCTTGGTTAAACTTTCTTCAAGTAATGCAGCAAAGCTTTCGCTCATTTTCTATTCCTAAGCGGGTCGAAATAACCCAGCCTTTGTATGTTTAAAGTTAAAAAAACTGCCTAGTGCTGTGCAAGAATAAAATCCTTAAGGAAAGTATTCAGCACATCATCTATCACAGCGTCGATTGTCATATCAGAAGAATCAATGAAAAGCGCGCCACTCGCCATGCTGAGAGGAGCGGTTGCCCGCTCACTGTCGCGACGATCGCGTTCTTCTATCTCTTTTGTTAAGCCGATAAGATTAGCATCAATTCCTTTCTCTTTCAACTGTTTATATCGCCTCGTCGCTCTTGTGGAACTACTCGCCGTTAAAAACACTTTATATTCGGCATCGGGGAAAACAACCGTACCCATATCCCGACCATCAGCAACAAGCCCGGGCAATTGTCTGAAATCCTGCTGTTTTTGCAATAATACGCGCCGAACCTCAGGCTGTGCAGCAATAATAGAGGCCGTATTACCAATATTTTCAAGCCCTAGCTGTGCGCTTATATTTTCACCATTTAATTTGACGATGAGGTCATCGCCGCATTCAAACTCTAACACCATCGCTTGTGCTACTTTGACAATCTCAATGACATTGTTTAAATCAACTGCCTGCTTTATCAACGCAATGGCAAGTGAGCGATAAATAGAACCGCTATCGAGATAATGCCAACCCAGTTTTTTTGCTAATAAACGACTAACCGTCCCTTTACCAGCACCGCTAGGCCCATCAATCGTTAAAACTGGAATCGACACGCGTTATTCCTCTGTGCAAACCAGCGCTAAACCTAACGATTTGACCAAATCTTTAAATTCAGGAAAAGAGGTGTTGACATTCGCACAATCCAGCACCGTTATCGGCGCATCCGCGCGTAATCCAGCCATTGAAAATGACATGGCGATACGATGATCGCCGTGTGACGTCACTACTCCGCCACCAATTTTGCCGCCATTAATAATCATGCCATCAGGGGTTGGCTGTGCATCTACGCCCAGTATTTGCAAACCATCCGCCATCACCTGAATACGATCTGACTCTTTAACACGGAGTTCTTCCGCACCACTCAACCGAGTCCGGCCTTGAGCACAGGCGGCGGCAACAAACAGCACCGGAAATTCATCAATCGCCAACGGCACCAATGCTTCAGGGATGTCGACACCTTTTAACGGACTGTACACAACATGCAAATCCGCAACTGGCTCACCCCCCACTTCGCGTTCATTCAACACTTCAATATTTGCACCCATTAAGCGGAGAATATCAATGACACCAGTACGCGTTGGATTAATACCCACATGCTTTAATAATAAATCCGAACCCGGAGCAATCGACGCGCCCACCAAAAAGAAGGCCGCCGAAGAAATATCACTAGGCACATCAATGTCCATTGCTGTTAAGCTGCCATCCGCTGAAATAATTGCGATACTGCCTTCGCGTTTAACAGGATATGAAAATCCCGCCAGCATCCGCTCGGTATGATCACGCGTAGGCGCAGGTTCAGTGACACGGGTTTCACCTTGCGCGTACATACCGGCAAGCAGCAGACAAGACTTGACCTGCGCACTGGCTATCGGCATGGTGTAATCAATCGCAGTCAACTGGCCAGACTTACCCGTAATATGCAGTGGCGCCGTGCCTTGTTCCGTCGTTTTTATCTCCGCACCCATTTCGCTTAACGGATCAGTAACCCGTTTCATAGGCCTAGCTGACAAGGATTTGTCACCTGTCAATACTGTATTAAATGATTGTCCTGCCAATAAACCACTCAATAAACGCATTGATGTCCCAGAATTACCCAAATACAGTTCGTTTTTAGGCGCTTTTAAACCGTGTTTGCCGACACCATGAATCGTGACACAACCATCAACAGGACCTTCAATTTCCACGCCCATATCTCGAAAAGCCTGCAAGGTTGCCAAGGCGTCTTCTGCCTCAAGAAAGCCAGTGACATGAGTAACGCCTTCAGCCAGTGATCCAAGCATAATCGAACGATGTGACATGGATTTATCACCGGGAACACGAGTTTCACCGTACAGTTTGCCACCGGGTTGAATTTGAAAGGTTTGTGATTTTGACATAGTAGTTTCTATCTGATTAAGAAAGCGTTGCCGTGCATGATTGGCATACGTTAAGGTTGCAAAAAGCTGCTGGCTATCATCGTTCTCCAGCATCTGTTGTATTTTATCTAACTCTCCCATTAACTGTTTGATTAACGGAATTATTTCATTTTTATTTGCCGCGCAAATCGCTTGCCACATCGCAGGATCGCTGGAGGCAATCCGCGTAAAATCTTTAAAGCCACCCGCCGCATATTTAAAAATATCACTCTGCTCGTCTTTATGTCCGAGCATATCGACTAAAGCAAACGCTAAGATATGCGGTAAATGACTGGTTGCCGCTAACACTTGGTCATGATGCTGAGCATCCATAACCGATACCGAAGATCCCAGCTGTTGCCAAAATTGCTGAACTTTGCGTAACGCGTGAGTATCGGTATTTTCAGCAGGTGTGATAATCAAACGTTTTTTTACAAATAAATCATCAATAGCCGCCAACACACCGCTTTGCTCAGCCCCTGCAATCGGATGAGCGGGAATAAAATTAGCCGGTATTTTGCCGAATACCGCGTGTGCCGCCACAAGCACATTGCCTTTGGTACTGCCAACATCCGTATAAACCGCATTGGCTGACCAAAACGGCTTAAGCAGGGTCAAAATTATTTCGATACTGGCTACTGGCGTAGCAATCACAATGCAATCAGCATCCTGCACGGCAAGTGCAATATCCAGATAAAAATCATCAATAACACCGATTTGTCTAGCCGTTTGCAAGTTTTGAACATCCTGCTCGCGACCGAACCCCACGATAATTTCAGCTAGTTTTTGTAACCGTGCGGCTCTGGCGATTGAACCGCCAATCAAACCAACACCAATAATGCACAGCTTTTTAAACATCCGCCAGCGTGTCGCTTAACGCTTGTAAAAATGACTGGTTTTCTATTGGCGTACCGATACTGATGCGCAAAAATGTCGGCATTTCGTAGTTTGCCACGGGTCTAACAATGACACCTTTACGCAATAAAGCCTCGTAAACA
>CANNKH010000305.1 GCA_947504985.1 Methylococcaceae bacterium
GTTATCCAAAATGATGAGGTTACAGCCTTCCTTTAATAGTGCCGTTATGCGCTTACGCATCTCCTCATCGTTGTTGACACCGGTTAGGATACATGGAGTTTGGCTTTGGGTCATCTGTCCCACGCAAAGTTCAAGCAAAGTCTTACCCGTACCCGCTCCTGGTGCATCATAAGCGACCCCCGGTGCCGTAGGTATTGATTTACGGATCGATGCCGTCAGTAGGTTGCTGAAATGTACCGACCTCGCCACCACGTCCACAAAGGGGAACTCCTTGAAAGGAAACCACAAATAATTAACTGAATCAATAACTTGTCCTATGGTTGGGTGTGATGGTACTGATGCGTCAATACCATCAGGCAAGACCAGCAGCAGTTGTGTCGCTTCATCGTAACCGGCCTTATCGACAATTGACCCGTCCTGGCGCAGGTAAGGGGCTGTTGCGATACCTTTTAATGGTGGTAACTTGCGCTGTGCGCCGCGCGCCAGAATAAATTGGCAAACCGGAATGGGCGGGTCGATGTTGACGTATGTAACGTTTTGTTTAGCATCAACTTTTACAGTCTGAAACTGGATGTCACGCCCCAACTCATCTCGTAGACCGTGTTGGTCAATAATATTTATGCGGGTGTCAGCGTGGGAATCACTTCTTACGATGACAAGGTTTTTACCATAATTGTAGTAGCTGGGATTCTCGGCGATGATTTTTACCGTTTCATCGGTGGTGAAGGTAGTCTGGCCTGCTACGGCGATGATGGTCTTTCTGGTGCGTTTCAATGAATAACGTTTTCCACCGTGGGCGTGTGTCCAGATGTAGGGTTTATCCCCGGCTTTGATTGAAATATAACCAACGCGGTTATCACCGTGGTAATCTGGTTCTAGCGGATCGCAACAGCGTTTGCCATGATATTTTTTGGCATCAGCCAACAGTTCATCAACAGTCACGATGCTCCCATCCTGAAGCTGTACCTCAAATTCACCAGAAAGTTCTCTTTTTTCAATGGCTTTGTTGACGACCTCATGGGCAATTTCGGCACTTATGGAACGATTTGTCACCAATTCTTGGACACGATTTGCCGCCCAAATCTCTCTTACCGCCAAAGACTCGGCTTCCTTTGCCTTGCGGGCTTCCGCCTTGATTTTCTTCAGTTGGGCGTGTTCGGCATCGGATAATTTGATTCGATGAAGGCATGCCGCAATGTCCAGGAACGGCGCATCTTGATTCATTAGCATGGGTTCAGGGAGACGCTGTTCAAGTGGAGCAACACAGACAGCACCCGCACAAAAGTCAATGCGGCTGGGTTGCCAGACTGAGGTGTCTAATGGGCCTCTATCCAATAATGAACCGGCATTGCTGATGGTATAAAAGCCATGGCCATTAAGCCACAATCGGTCGTGCAATGCCTTTCCAAATACGGGAATGAGACTGGCGTTGTCCACGAAAATGTACAAACGATAGCCATTGACACCAGTAACTTCGGTGCCGGTATCCTTATTGTAGATGCAACTCCCGGTACTAGGTCTGTACATGGCTGGGGCTGCAACGATGTCAGGGTCGATATTTTTCAGAATATTTTGCAACTCGGCGACATCCATCTTGGCATCATCGATATCACCAAGAAATACCCCATGGCTTGTGTTGTATTCGAAAAAGTCATTGCTGCGGGTAATATCGCCAGGAAATTCGTACCCGTTTTGCTGGTCTTTTTTGGTAATGATGTTGCCCAAACCGCCCGTTTTGACGATGCCATAGGCTAAAGCTTGGCTCGATTGGAGATCGCGTACCCCCCCTGAAAATTGCTCTGGCGTGACCTCTATAATTTGGTACTGCCCACGACTCAGATTCTGGGCTAGGGATTTTTTTTCAATGGTGCCGTCATTACGCAATGCTACTTGCTTCGTGACGGGTTGATCGTTTCTGCTTTGCAGAAACGTTAATTTTGCTTTTTGGATCATGATAATTCCTATATTAAATAAAGGTTTATTTGATCCGGTACTTTAGGTGACGGCCCAGCGTGTTGGTGCGCTGCTTGCCTGCGTTAGAATTCGAAGTAGTAGTAGTTAAAAATCACAAGTCCCGGAGTTTCCTGATGTAATCAGGGGTTGCTCTTAACTTTAATGCTGACAGCATTCTTTTTGCACAGGTCATGCCTGCACCCTTTTTACCGTTGCATTGACGCAACGACCTTTTTTGATTTTCTGGATGAGCAGGATAATACTAGGCTTTTTTTTTAAGTTGTCAAACAATCACAGCAATAAGCCACTGATTAAAAAAGGATAATGTTATTTTGCCTGTCAAATTGACTGTAAAACTTTCGTCATTTTCAGGTATTTTTGGTGTAACGGATGGTTAAAGTTGTGTACAACTGGTTTTTTACCCATAAAACTGGTGCAATACAGTGTATTTTTGGTGTAAATACTCTAACGGATAAAAAGGCGCGTTTTTGGTGCTTTTCTGCCGCAGGCATTGCCGAGTACGCAGTTGCACATATTCGATGGGCAATAATTGGCCTTTATGCTATTTTATATGTAATTACATTACGATTACATTAAAAAGGAATCCTTATGCCAGCACCTAAAACTGTCACGCCAGAACGGGTCTTTGAAGCTGCCGACCGCCTGATGGATAAAGGCGTGCCGCTTGTTGAGATCACCAATAGCCGGGTACGTAGTGAACTGGGCAAAGGTTCATTTGAAGACATTAACCCCCTGTTGCGGGAATGGAAAACCAACAGGACTAACGCCAGTATAATCGGAATTGAGATTCCTGAGCAATTTAGGACTGAGCTGAATGAGTTTGGCTCACGAATATGGCGGATGGCGGCATCAGAGGCAATGGAAAAGGCGGCCAGCAAGCTTGCTGATTACCAGCGTATTGAACGGGAGCGTGATGACCTTTATGCCGAAGTGGATGCGGTCAATGCCAAGCTGGGCAGTTTGACTGACAATGTTAATGCGCTAAACGGGGCGTTGGCAAAGCTGAATATGGAGGTCGCTGTTCATCATGGGAAGCTATCGGTTTACCGTGACAAAGCGGATGCCGAGGGCTATATGCAGTCCGCTGAACTTTTGCTTGCTGATATTGGGCAACGGCTCAGTGCAATGACAGGGCAACAGCCATCAATGCCTGCCACCACAAAAACAGCTAAGAAAACGGCCAAGAAACCATCGGCATAAATTTAGTTTTGCAATAACTCCAGATGCTCATAGGTCTTTAGGTTTCCATAGCGATCATCGCCGAAGCTGCCGGTAATAGTAAGCCAAAATTCATTATCGTAATTCTGGATGACCTCCAAGAGGCTCTTGCCCTCATTCAGA
>CANNKH010000306.1 GCA_947504985.1 Methylococcaceae bacterium
TCATGACCTATCTCGGCATGCCGGTTTCCGTCCGGGTAGGGACAACTGCGTCTTAATAAAAAAGGGGATAGGGGTAGAATAACCTTCTGATTGTTTATACACCAACGCCTTTTCATTATGTAAAATCTGCATACCACTACGCAGCTCAAGGTTGTAGTTGTCCATCAACAGCCGACAAAAAGATATTATTCTCAATTGATCCATAATAGGAAGTTCTTGATATTTTATTTGCAATTCGACGAGTCTCTCGGCATTTGGATAAATGTAAGGCGATGGAATACTTGGAGGAGCGCTTAATCCAACCCTAGAAGCAAATTCGTCTGGACGGACTACACCCCAGAAATTGTTAAATAGGGCAGGCAAATACGCCATTAAATGTTCCATAGATGGGATGGCAAGGCCATCAACTAATATTGTATTTGTTTCTTCAATCGACCGTATTTCAGATTGTAATGCACTTAATTTTTTCTCAAGTGATTTAATTCTTTTATGTAAATCATTTTCCTTTTGTTTCATTATCACCAAAGCGTTTTTAATATCTTGCGGCCTAGCAGGAATTCTTGTAACAATCGCATTTGTGTTTTCCTTAAGAAAATAATCTATAGCTTGTATCAGATTGTCGCTACGCTGTTTTATATGTTGCTTAATACGCTGTTCAAGCAAATCACGGTAAGCATTAAACAAATGATTGTATAGATAATGACTTAACTCATGAAAACCGCTATTTTTTAATTCTGATGAGTCTTCATGTTTCTGACCAACCAGAGCTTTTTTTGCTGAGAGAAGAAAGATATGCTGAGTAATATCTTTGAGTTTTTCACTAACTGTTTTAAATACGCAATCCCTATCACTTTTGTTATCTAAAGTATCTATCTGGTTGATGACAACAATCAACGGGCTTGCCGGATTAACTTTATGAAATTGGGCAATAGGCTTTAGGTCTTGATCACGTAAACCTTCAGGGTGTAATAACCAGATAATGGCATCGGCTTGTTCAACACAACACAAAGTGGCGGCGGTGTCCTGCTCGCTGAAATCAAGACCCGGTGTATCAATCAGGGTAAATTTATCCAGAAACGTTTGATCAGGGCAAAAAATTTCAATGTGCTGAATGTTATCGTGTTCTTCATTCATGAGTGTGCAGACAGCTGATGCCAACTCAGCATCATCAAGATAGGGTTTAGTAAGGCTTGCACAGTTTTTACGGAAGATAACAAACTCTTGTCGAGCACCAGATAACAGATGATTTACGGTAGCGGTTGTGCGTATTGGTCCCATCGGCATGATTTCGCGATTGAGCAACGCATTGATAAACGTTGATTTGCCTGCATTAAATCCGCCTGCAACAACTACTTTTGCCGGTTGATCAATTTGTGCGAGTACTGCGTTCACGGCATCCAAATACCCTTGTCGCATTTTTTCGGTAGATTCGTCTGGAAAATAGATTAAGCGTAAATGTTCTTCGTAAACGTAGAGCGGATTGATAAAAATATTATCGCCATGTGGACGATTAATATGCTTGGGGTCAATGCGAATATTTTCCATTACAATTGTCTTCGACTTTGGCTATTTGGGGAATGGTAAGTATAGTAAAAGAGGCCGTTAGCAGAAAGATAAATCAATTTTTGCTGTTTTGATGTCAAAATTGGCATAGACAAAAACGCCCATCGAAACCGAAACATCGATAGGCGTTCATAAAACACCAAGGCCAGCCAAGCCAATCAGTCCATATTTTCCGGTGGTCGGTTTGGCTTGGCTGGCTTAATTTTATTGATTCTAAGTTAAATTGAAAAGATTGTCGTTATCTTCGTCTTCATCTAATTCCTTTGGGTCGTATTGTAAAATGTCCGCCCGAACCGCATAGAGGCGCATGGTTTTGTTCCCATTGTTAACGGGGACGGTATGCCTGGTCTTTATTTGATCAGCATCACGCACCAGAAAATAGTTATCCTCCAATGCCTTGCAAACCTGGTTGATTTCAAATCCCCTGCAAGCTTCTGCGAAACCTCCAGGTGTGAACAGAAAAAATTCTTCTTGAAACTTTGAAGACTGCCCATGCCCAGCCGGTTTGTGATAACCGACCATTTGGTTTGGAAATTCTTGATCTTGGTCACTAGAAGCAATCTTATAAATGCGTTTTAAGCTACCCATAATAAAGTCAGCGATTTTTTTAATGGCGCGGACGTTTTCCGAAACCTCTTCAGTCCCTTTTAACCAGAGGTCGAACACATAATCGACGGCATCATCAATTTGTTGACTTGTATAGGGTAAAACGCCCATGTTTACGGCAAGTTCTCCGGCAACGCGCGTGATCGCAAAGCGGAGTGCAACGCGAGCTTTTTCATCAGTTGGACGATACTTATTTATTAGTACTTGATAATACTGGTTTTGAAGGTTCATGAGAGCATCTGCAAGTACCTCTGGTGTGGGGTATCTAGCCAATAAACCTTGAATGAAGGCAGGCATGGCAGTCCCGTAATATTTTCCGCAATCTTTTTTCAACTTACGGGCAAACTGTCCACCTGAAATACTGCCGGTGTTAATGAATATTCCAACATTAGGTACTTCGATATCAATCAGTCGGATTAACTGACCGGCTTTTGCCTGTCCCTTTTCCTCGATCTTTGAACGGGAGGAAACCTCACCGGTGCTTATGATATGTGTACTCCAGACCCTAATTTTTTTCAAGGAACGATCTGAATTCAGCGCTGATTTTCCTTGACCTCCGCAGATGTCATAGACGACTTTACCGAAGTCGTGGGCATTGCACTTACCTGCTTCATCTAACGGTAAGGGCAGGTTATTGTAAGCGGCACAAATACCTTCAAGGCCATTGGCTGTGGTATTCCAAGTTCGAATCGCAGTATTCTCAGCACCCGCTGAAGGGTCAGAGGCATTACCAATAGTGCTTGTCGCAATTTGCAGCACCGTTGTTTTGCCTTTTGATGTTTCACCAACCAAGTGAATTCCACCTGAGTCGAGACCCACTAACTCCAAAAAAGGTGAGGCTAAGGCAAAGCATATCGTAAACATGGGGATAGGATTCCCTATTAGAGGAAAGGCGATGTTTTCTTTCCAATCATCCAACGTTCCATTTTCATGGATTGTGGCCACCGTTGGTGAGTTTTTTTCCGGCTGGTAGATGACCTCTTCGCTACCATTATGAGTAAGAACGTGGTCAACAAAGGCAAATCCGCCTTGCTTTGTCCAACCTAATTTACTAACGCAGCGTAAAATTGTCGATGGCGTTGAAGAGGCAAGATAACGCAGTAGTTTCCGTTCATCGCCCGGCAA
>CANNKH010000307.1 GCA_947504985.1 Methylococcaceae bacterium
CCAAAGTGAAAGAAGTCATTCCGAATAAACCGATTAAATATTTAGTGAACACCCACGCCCATTTCGACCATTCCGGTGGCTTGCGCACGTATGTCGATGAAGGCGCGACCATCGTCACCGCTCAGCAAAACCAAGCTTATTACCAACAGTCTTGGGTGGCGGCACGGAGCATCCATC
Source organism: Methylococcaceae bacterium (assembly GCA_947504985.1). Taxonomy (GTDB): domain Bacteria; phylum Pseudomonadota; class Gammaproteobacteria; order Methylococcales; family Methylomonadaceae; genus Methylovulum. Next base: position 178 of record CANNKH010000307.1, read on the forward strand.
CTGACCGCTTGGCAAGCTCGCAAAAAACCGCCAATTTTGAAACGTTCACCGATAAGCATGTGTTGTTCGATGGCAAGCGTTCAATTGAAATTCATGCCATTGCTGGCAATGGTCATAACGATGCTTTTGTACTGGTTTATCTACCCGCCGAAAAGGTTCTAGTTGAAGCGGATGCCTATACGCCGACAGCGGCTAATGTGCCACCACCAGCATCGCCAAATCCCTATTCTGTAAATCTCTATGAAAACATCCAGAAATTGAATTTGGATGTCGACAAAATTGCTGCTTTGCACGGACCACGCGTCGTGACCTTGGTTGATTTACGGACGGTAATTGGTTTAGCTCGGGTTTCACATTGAAAAAATTACACAGGTTGCAATTTTACTAAGGAACGCGCATGAAATAACTTGAGCAAATGCTTGTTGTAGGTACGGATATACTTGTGCCTACAGTTGCCGAACTTATTTTATGCTCATTCCTTACATAAAAACGCCGTCTTCTGGTATGGCAGCCAGAAGACGGCGTTTTTTTATTTCAACCCCCCCTGTTTATTTTTTAACAGATGTGTTGCTGGGGTATATGAATATCAACAGGATACTAATGATTTTTCTAGGCACGTTAAGGAAATATTTAGCTTAGTAATAATAATTAAAAATTAACTGCTTATTTAACAATTGGTTGCAGTTAATTTTTATTATATTTTTTATGTTTATGATAATGGCACGATAGATGCATTATTGCCTATGAGCATCGTGATTCCAGTAAGCACGCGCATTCCAGACACTTTTGCCATAATCAAGGAAATTAAAAGAATCATGAAAAACTCATCCAAACTTTTACTGACGACATTATTCATTCTTGCTGCACCACTGGCTTTAGCCGCAGATGGGCAAGCTGATCTCGCAGCAAAAAATCCGGCAGGAACGGTTCGTCCTTACACTGCCAAATCCCCCAAACTCAACCGCGTCCAGTTAGATGCTTTGCTGGCGAAACCTGAGCAACTTACCTTAATTGATGTCCGTCGCCCGGATGAAATTTCTGCGATTGGCGGCTTTCCAGCGTACTTGAATATTCAAGTCAATGAGTTGGAAAAATATGCGGCGTTTATTCCTAAAGATCGTGTGGTTATTACCGTTTCCAACCACGCCGGACGTGCTGGCAAAGCCGCAGATTTATTAGCTGAAAAAGGCTTTCATGTGGCCGGTGCAGTGGGTGCGCAAAACTATGAAGAAGAAGGCGGGGTATTAAGCAAAATCGTCCCGCCTCCCGCTAAAGTCGCTACGGCTAGCAAATAAAGCGTTTCCAACTCTCTAAGGCGTTAATTTTTGGAGCATATTATGAAAAATAAATTATATCTCGCTATTTTCTGGGCGCTTTCCGGTTCGGTGGCTTTTGCTTCGGGTGCGTCGGTCGATTTGTTTAATAATCCGGTCGGTGCAATAGGACAGAAAACAGAACAAGCAGATTTGTTTAACAATCCAGTGAGCAAAATTGATTCGCAGGTAAAAGCGGAACAGACAGGTGGGAAAATAACTACGGAACAATTGGTTAGCCAACCAGTAGTTGCCGTCGCCGATACCAAACCAGCCGCTACGCCAAAATCTAATCACTGGGCATACAAACCTGTCAGTCGCCCAGCCGAGCCAGTGGTGAACGACAAAACCTGGGGGCACAATCCGATTGATGCTTTTGTTTTGGCAAAACTGGAAGCGAAGGGTCTAAAACCGTCACCTGAAGCTGACCGTGCCGCCTTCATCCGCCGCGCAACCTTAGATGCCTGGGGCGTGATTCCAACACCAGAGCAAGTCAAAACTTTTGTCGAAGACACCTCAACGAATGCCTATGAAAAATTGGCTGACCGTTTGTTGTCGTCACCTAGATACGGCGAGCGTCAAGCGCGGCGCTGGTTGGATTTAGCCAGATACGCCGATAGTACTGGATTCCAAAACGATGATACCCGACCCAATTTATGGCGTTATCGGGATTATGTGATTAATTCGTATAACCAAGACAAACCTTATTCGCGGTTTATCCAAGAGCAGTTGGCGGGCGACGAGCTTTGGCCCGATAACCAAGATGCGCTGATCGCCACCGGCTATATGGCAAATTTCCCAGACAATCACAATTCGCGTGACTTGATCCAAAGAAAGTATCAAATCACCACCGACATCACCGATACCGTCGGCAAGGTATTTTTGGCACAGACCGTGGAGTGTGCCCGTTGCCATAACCACAAATTCGACAAGATCAGCCAAAAAGATTATTACTCGTTGCAATCGTTTTTTGCCAATCTGAGCGCAGTTGACAATATTCCCGCCGCTAAAAAAGGCGAAATTGAACTTAACTACGAAGCCGCTTTAGCTAAGTGGGAAGACGCGACCAAAGATATTCGCGCCAAGCAAAAAGCGATCCTCGATACCGTTAGGGATAAAGCAGTTCAGCACCATAAAGAACGTTATTTGACTGATAGCCGGGAAGCGATTTTCAAGCCCAAAGATCAATGGAACGCCCAAGACCGTTGGGTCAACCACCGTCTGGCGTACATTACGGATGAACGAAGTTTGGCGGCTTATCTTGAAGATGTGGCAGACAGCAAAGGTAATCATAAAAACTACAGTAAGGAAGTTGTCGAAAAATGGACGGAATATGACAAGCTGGCTGAAGAGTTGAAGAAATTTAACGACCTTAAGCCCAAATCAGGTTCGACTGAAATATCCGCGATGACCGAACTGGGTCATGCCGATGCACCGCCCAGTTATGTGTTTTTTGGCGGTGACCATGAAAAACCTTTGGAAGAAGTAAAGCCAGCATTCCCTGAAGCGATTACCGATGAGCAACCGGATATAAAACCAACGCCATTTTCATCAGGCAGACGTGCCGCGCTGGCCAATTGGATAGCCAGCGATAAGAATCCTTTGACGGCACGGGTGTTCGTCAACCGAGTTTGGGAAGAGTATTTCGGTCGCGGTATTGTGGAAACCGTCAGTGATTTTGGTAAAGCGGGGCAAAAACCCAGTAACCCAGAATTGCTAGACTATCTGGCAGACAATTTTATCAAGCAGGGTTGGAGC
>CANNKH010000308.1 GCA_947504985.1 Methylococcaceae bacterium
CCATTGATACGCCCCAAAATGGCGGATTGCCTATCGGCGAATCCGCCTTACAGATTTACTGACGTTCAGATTGAGTATTTTTCAACAATCCTAGCATTTCTTTCAAAACCGCTATTTCTTGTTTTTGTCCGTCCAAACGTTCTTTTTGCTGCGCAAGTAGTTCATCCTTATGTTGAACGGTTAATTGTAGCTTTTGTATTTCAAAGGCGAGTTCAGATGAACCGATGACATTACAACCGTTATTGCTATTTTCGCTTATCAAATAAACATGTTTTTCACCAAAGGATAGCAGCTCCATTAAATCCATATCAAAAGTTTCGGCAATTTGTTCGAGTTTAGGAATGTAGGCCTTGGTCGCTCCGCGTTCAATTTTTGAATAGCCGCTGACCGACATATTGAGTTTTGCCGCCATATCTTCTTGCGACCAGTTCTTAGACTCACGCAGGAAGCGTATTTTTTCGTGAACTTTCATAAGTTACCACTTTTAAGGTAGAAATCGGTACTGTTAGATGATTGTAGAAACTTTGCTAAAAACTTAGAATTTCTCATTTATAAACAACAATTTTAAGGTAAGAGAATGGCTCAAATTTATCGCGCAAAATGTCTCGATTGTAAACATGAATGGACTAGCAGGGCTGGATATGGAACTCCAGATAAATGCCCAAAATGTAACAGTGCAAAAATTTCCTGTTCGCCCATACCTTCATAAAGGACTCACATCATGAGTGACGAAGATGAAAAAACAGGCTATTTCAAGATGTCCAATGCTGTAGATGATTTTAGCGACAGTTATGGCGCAAAAAATAAAGCAGCTGCGGGTCTTAAATTAGTTGGCAAGGGTCTTTTTAACGTAGCACGATATGGTTTTACTGAAATAATACCCGCACTAATTGTTAATCAAGGTAAAGCCGTTTTAAAAAATGGTGATTTATCTAATGATAAACGACGAGAAATAGAAGAAAAAATTGATCGGGCTAACGATTTTAAAAGTAGAGCATCTGACATCAAAAGTGCTAAAGATTTTGTAAAGTCCAGTCATTCTGACGAAGATTGACGATTAAACCTGTAAGGTGGTTTCGCGACAGCAAACCACCCTCGACACGTCCAGAAATGGCGGATTGCCTAGCGGCGAATCCGCCCTACCTATTTAAAGCTGTAAGGTGGTTTCGCGATAGCAAACCACCCTCTCGACACGTCCAGAAATACCCATAGGGCACAAGTGGCGGATTGCCTATCGGCGAATCCGCCCTACCGTTTTAAAACGTCAAAATCTCTTCGCCATTACTCACCAACACCACATCCGCAGGTCGTGCCGCAAACAAGCCCACGCAAACTACGCCGGTAATGTTATTGATGATTTGCTCCAGTTTAATCGGCTCAACAATATTCAAATTATGTACATCCAAAATATGGTTATGGTTGTCGGTGACGCAGTTTTCGCGCCAGACCGGTTGACCGCCTAATTTAACCAATTCTCTGGCGACATAGCTTCTTGCCATAGGGATAACTTCTACGGGTAAAGGGAATGCGCCCAGCACGTCAACGCGCTTGGAGCCATCGGCGATACAAACGAATTGCTTGCTGGCAGCAGCGATGATTTTTTCGCGGGTTAATGCCGCGCCGCCGCCTTTAATCAGTTGTTTTAGTGGATTGATTTCATCAGCGCCATCAACATAAACCTCTAAGGTGCCAACGGCGTTTAAATCCAGCACGGGAATGCCGACTTTTCTTAGGTGTTCTGAGCTGGCTTCTGAGCTGGAGACGGCACCTTCAATGTCGGCTTTAAAATCTGCCAGGTAATCAATAAAGTGGCGGACGGTAGAGCCGGTGCCGATGCCGATAATACCTACGTTTTTGACATAAGGCAGGGCGGCGTGCGCGACTTTTTGTTTTAGTTCATCTTGAGTCATTATAATTTTCCTTGTGTAAGTTATGTTATTTAACGGTGTGCGATAATAGCGCAGAACCCGTTATTCTTCAGCCGAATTTTAAACATGCCTCAAAAATACATAGAAAAAATATTACGCGCCAAAGTTTATGATGTGGCGATTGAAACGCCGTTAGATTTTGCGCCGTTGTTGTCGGAACGCTTGGCTAATAGCGTGTTTTTAAAACGTGAAGATTTGCAATCGGTGTTTTCGTTTAAGTTACGCGGTGCGTATAACAAAATGGCAACGCTGGATGCCAAGGCGCGCGCTCAAGGGGTGATTGCGGCATCTGCGGGTAATCATGCGCAAGGCGTGGCGTTGGCGGCTAAGCGCTTGGCTATTAACGCGTTAATTGTGATGCCAACCACCACGCCAGAAATTAAAATTAAATCTGTTAAAAGTATGGGCGCATCGATTGTTTTATTCGGTGACTCTTATAGCGAAGCTTATAGCCACGCGCATGATTTAGCGCATGAAAAAGGGCTGGTATTTATTCATCCTTATGATGATGAAGAGGTAATTGCCGGGCAAGGCACTATCGCAATGGAGCTGCTCAGGCAGCAAACCGGCGATTTAGACGCGATTTTTGTGCCGGTTGGTGGGGGCGGTTTAATTGCGGGCATTGCGGTTTATACCAAGTTTGTGCGGCCTGATGTGAAGATTATCGGGGTTGAGCCGGATGATGCCGATTGCCTTAACCGTGCGTTGCAGGCGGGTAGTCGGGTGGTGCTTGATCAAGTGGGCTTGTTTGCCGATGGTGTCGCGGTTAAGCAAGTGGGTGAGGAGACCTTTCGTTTGGCGCAACGCTATGTCGATGAGGTTATCACGGTGAATACCGATGAAATATGCGCGGCAATTAAGGATATTTTTGATGATACCCGTTCGATTGCCGAGCCAGCGGGTGCTTTGGCGATGGCGGGTTTAAAAAAATATGTCGAGCGTGAGCAAATTAAAGGGCAAACACTGATTGCCATTGATAGCGGCGCTAATATTAATTTTGACCGTCTGCGTTATGTTGCTGAGCGAGCGCAAGTGGGTGAGCATCGCGAAATTCTGTTAGCGGTGAGTATTCCTGAAACGGCAGGCAGTTTTTTAAAATTTTGTCGTTTGTTGGGCGGTCGCAGTATTACCGAATTTAATTATCGTTATTTTAATGCGCAGATGGCACAGGTTTTTGTTGGTATTTCCAGTAGTGGTCTGGAAGCTGATCGCGCGGCGATGCTTTTGCATTTGCAACAGCAGGGTTTTCAAGTAACGGATATGACCTCCAATGAATTGGCTAAGGAGCATGTGCGTTATATGGTGGGTGGTCATGCGCC
>CANNKH010000309.1 GCA_947504985.1 Methylococcaceae bacterium
GCAATTACTGGGCTGAAGATCCGGGCTGCTATTTAACGGATGCAGAAATTTCTGCACCGTATCGGCATCGAAGGGATTAACGCCGTATGATAAAGAACCGTTTTATTAAACAACTGTTTAGCAGCTTTCTGGATATGATGCCGATACTTGCTGTGGTGTTGATTTTTCAGGTTCTGATTATTCGCCAACCCATTCCTGATGCAGCACAGATGGTGTTTGGTACGCTTTTGGTGGTGTTGGGGCTGACTTTGTTTATTCAGGGATTAGAGCAAAGCCTGTTTCCGATAGGGGAGTCTATGGCGTATGCGTTTGCGCGTAAAGGCAGCTTATTTTGGTTACTGAGCTTTGCTTTTTGTCTGGGCTTTAGTGCGACCATTGCTGAACCCACGTTAGCGGTGGTAACTAAAGAAGCCGCCGTTATTGCCAGCCAAGGCCGTCTTATTGAAGATACTGTTGTCGCCAAAGAGCGCTATGCGCTGGGACTGCATCTCACCATTGCGTTGGCGGTTGGTTCTGCCATTTTAATCGGCATGATCAGGATCATTCGTGGCTGGCCTGCCCACTATCTGATGCTCGGTGGTTTTTGTGCCGTGATGGCTTTAACGCCTTTTGCACCGGCTAATATCCTCGGTATAGCCTTTGATTCAGGCGGATTTACCACATCAACCATTACCGTACCGCTAGTGACTGCGTTGGGCGTGGGGCTGGCAACCGCCATTAAAGGTCGTAATCCGGTGACTGATGGTTTCGGGTTAGCCGCGTTTGCCTCATTAATGGCGGTTATTTTTGTTCTTGTTTACGGGATTATCTGGTAATGGATTGGTTAACTCATTTTCTATTGACACTCTTGGCGACCTGCAAAAATATTTTGCCTATTGTCGTGGTTATCGCCATTTTTCAATTTTTGGTGATACGCAAGCCGTTTGTAAACTTTAAAAAAATACTCGCCGGTTTCATTTACCTTATCTTGGGCGTGGCTTTTCTATTGGAAGGGCTGGACATGGCGATGTTCCCGTTAGGTAAGTTAATGGCATCGCAAATGACCGCCCCTGATTTTATTGGCACCGCGACCAATAAAGCTTTAACTTGGCAATCCTATACTTGGGTTTATGCGTTTGCCGCCAGTATTGGTTTTGCGGCCACGTTGGCAGAACCCGCTTTACTGGCGCTGGCGCTTAAAGCCCAGAATGTTTCTGGGGGAACCATCAATGCCTGGGGCTTACGTCTTGCTGTTGCGCTTGGGCTGGCTTTCGGCACCGCGCTGGGTGCTTTTCGGATTGTCACCGGCATCGAACTGCATTATGTACTCTTCACCGGCTATGCCATTATTTTTGTGCAAACCCTGTTTATTCCAAAACTGATTCTTGCGCTGGCTTATGATTCCGGTCCCGTTACCCCATCAACGGTTACGGTGCCCTTAGTTACTGCCTTGGGATTAGGTTTAGCGGCTACCGTGCCCGGACGTAATCCGTTACTGGATAGTTTTGGCTTAATCGCGTTTGCCAGTTTATTTCCAGTCATTGCCGTGCTGGGCTATGTTCAACTCGCCCAGTGGCTAGGCAAAGACCCTCGTTCATCCACCTAAGAGGTTGTTATGCACTTTAAATTAATTATCGCCTTTGTCGAAGATGACAAAACCGAATTGACGTTGGCGACCGCGCGTGAAAATGGCGCCAAAGGCGCAACCGTTATTAGCAATGCACGCGGCGAAGGACTAAAGCAGACCAAAACTTTTTTTGGTCTTAATCTTGAAGCCTCGCGTGATGTGTTGATGTTTTTGGTTGAACAACATCTCAGCCGGCATATTCTTGAAAAAATCGCCAGTGTCGCAGAATTTGATAATAAACCTGGCACCGGCATTGCGTTTCAGATCGACGTTGAAGATGCTATCGGCGTATTGCATCAAATTAAAGAATTAAATCAAGAGCTTGAGGATAGGTTATGAGTAACAAACCCACTATTATTCGTGTTAAAGAGGTGATGAAAACCGATTTTGGCAACATTGACGGCATTGCTACCGTAGGCGATGCGCTGAAAAGAATGAAAGTGCTAAAAACCTCGGTTTTAATCGTTAATAAACGCCATGACGATGATGAATACGGCATGATTACTTCGGGAGATATTGCGCGTCATGTGTTGGCAAAAGACCGAGCGCCAGATCGGGTAAATGTCTATGAAATCATGAGCAAACCCGTTATTTCTGTGCATCCTGAGATGGATATACGCTACTGTTCACGCTTATTCGCTGACTATAATCTGGTAAGGGCGCCGGTGATCGAAAATAGATTAATTATCGGGATGGTCAGTCCTAATTCACTGGTGCTGGATGGGCTATATCGATTAGTCCAGCTAAGTAACGTGTACGAAACCAGTTGAACAACTGTAGGTGTAAATTCACTTGTAGCGGTTTATTTCTTGAGGATTGTCAAAATAAACACGTCAGTTTCTCGACGAAGTGGCATCTGGTTAAAAATATCAGTACAATTTACCCCAGCAGAGTAAAGATGTTGAACCAGTGGTAAGTCTCGCGTAGTCAGGTTGTCCGGTTATCAATGTTGTAAGTCTGTTTTAACCGTAAATTTTTATTTGAGGAGTCTTCAAATGGCAACAGGCACAGTAAAGTGGTTTAACAACACGAAAGGTTTTGGATTTATTGCACCAGATGATGGTGGTGAAGATGTTTTTGTACATCACTCGGTTATTCAGGGTGAAGGTTTTAAGACGTTAACTGACGCTCAAAAAGTGAGTTTTGATATTGAAACAGGACCTAAAGGCTTAACCGCTACGAATGTTTTTCCAAAATAATATAGCGTCATTGAAATAAAAAAGCGGTTGTGAGTAATCACAACCGCTTTTTTTTTTGTAATTATCAGTGAAAGTGCCATGACTGCCAGTCCTTAAAGGACTGGCAGTCATATATTGCCGAATTTATTTCATGCTCTTTCTTACCAAAAAACAACCTGTCCATACCACCCTAATGAGGCTCAACCATGTTAAAACCCCCTATTCGCGCCATTGCTTATCCTGTTTTAATGATCTTTGCACTGAGTTATTCGCTAACATCGGCAGCGGATTTTGTGATTACCGCCACGCCCGCCGACAGCCAAATCACCCTACGCTGGGCAGCTGTTCAAGATGCCACCAATTATGGCGTGTGTTATGCCACCGAAAGCATAGACAACATAAAAAACTGTTTAAACTATGCCAACAGCGA
>CANNKH010000310.1 GCA_947504985.1 Methylococcaceae bacterium
ACCATCGCCCACGCAAAACACTCAATTACAAAACACCCCATGCGGTGTTTTTTGCTGAACAAGAGCAAGAGGCCGCATGATACCTAAGATTGCACTTCGGAGTTGAATCCACGTGTATATGAATATCGCAACACTTCAGAAATATTTGTCAAACTGTTAACTGGAAAATGAAGGGAGCCCAATAAACACTAAAATAGTTGCCGTTTGATTTTACGAAAAACAATCATAGCGGCGGCCAGCATCAATAAGTCCAGATAGCTCCGTGCCAATTTTTCATAGCGCACCAGAATTTTCCGAAACCGGTTGAACCAAGAGTGGCAGACTTCCACGACCCAATGTTTCGGTTTGAAATACTTAACTTGGCAAGGCAACTGAAATCGGTATTGATAAACAGCAATTGTTGATTTTTAGCCATCACCACATCATGCACATTCAAGTCGCCCGTAGTGTAGGCAACGCTCGGCACATAAAGGCGGTCGCCGCCCTGATGCGTTTTTTCGGCTGTCAGACGATTTTCCAACTGCCAAGGCTGATAACGGCACGCCATATAAAGGCTGTCATTGTGGGCATAAAGCCCCATCGGTTTATCAAACAGCCGTTCATTGACGGCTAACCGTCCCTACGGTTTGCAGCAGATTAAAAACAGACGATTGGTTTGATATATGGTGAAGACTAAGCTGATGTGCAATTCGTTTAACCAATGCCAAAATCCATGAGAACCCGTCATTGATATTTCCGGCTGCGGCGGGGTGGCGTGTTGGTTGTTGTCTGCGGTATTCGTCATGTTGGTAGTCCTGCAATCAGAATGATGAAGTGTGTCAAACTTACCGACAATACGACTGCCAAGTCCTTTGAGGACTGGCAGTCGTCCGGTGCACGCAATTCAAGCCTGAGGCGTTACAATCAAACCTTATGGTAAATGTCCGCGCCTTCTTCAAGAAACTGGCGTGATTTTTCATCCATACCTTTAAGCAACGCCTCTTCTTCTTTAAGGCCTTTTTCCGCCGCATAATCGCGAACATCCTGGCTGATTTTCATTGAGCAAAAATGTGGTCCACACATCGAGCAGAAATGAGCTACTTTTGCCGAATCTTTAGGCAGCGTTTCATCATGAAATTCACGGGCTTTTTCAGGATCGAGGCCGATATTGAACTGGTCTTCCCAGCGAAACTCAAAACGCGCTTTGGACATCGCATTATCACGAGCCTGCGCACCTGGATGGCCTTTTGCCAAATCAGCGGCATGGGCGGCAATTTTATAGGTGACGATGCCTTCACGGACGTCCTGTTTGTTCGGTAAGCCCAAATGTTCTTTTTGCGTCACATAACACAGCATGGCGCAACCATACCAGCCAATATTAGCGGCGCCGATGGCCGAGGTGATATGATCATAACCTGGTGCAATATCGGTCGTTAGTGGCCCCAAAGTATAAAATGGCGCTTCGCCGCATTCTTCTAATTGTTTCTCCATATTAACTTTAATCATGTGCAGCGGCACATGCCCTGGGCCTTCAATCATGGTTTGCACATCATGCTTCCAGGCGATTTTAGTTAATTCTCCCAAGGTTTCTAATTCACCGAATTGTGCGGCATCATTGGCATCATAAATCGAACCGGGACGCAGACCATCACCCAGAGAGAAAGAAACATCGTATGCTTTCATTATTTCGCAGATATCTTCAAAATGCGTGTACAAAAAGCTTTCGGTATGGTGCGCCAAACACCATTTAGCCATGATCGAACCGCCGCGAGAGACAATACCGGTCATACGTTTGGCTGTTAAGGGAACGTGATGTAAGCGAACTCCGGCATGGATAGTAAAGTAATCAACGCCTTGTTCAGCTTGTTCAATCAAGGTATCGCGGAAAATTTCCCACGTCAGGTCTTCGGCTTTACCGTTGACTTTTTCTAACGCTTGATAAATAGGCACCGTGCCAATCGGCACCGGAGAATTACGCAAAATCCATTCGCGGGTTTCATGGATATTTTTGCCAGTGGATAGATCCATAATGGTATCGCCACCCCAGCGTATGCCCCAGAGCATTTTTTCAACTTCTTCATCAATAGACGAGGTGACGGCAGAGTTGCCAAGATTACCGTTAATTTTTACCAAAAAGTTACGCCCAATAATCATCGGTTCCGATTCGGGATGATTAATATTGGCGGGAATAATAGCGCGGCCTCTGGCAACTTCAGAACGTACAAATTCAGGCGTGATGACCTCAGGAATAGCTGCGCCGAATGAATCCCCTTTATGTTGGTCTTTCCAGAGCTCGCGCATTTCTTCCATTTTCTGGTTTTCACGAATGGCGATAAATTCCATTTCTGGTGTGATAATGCCTTGGCGTGCATAGTGCATTTGGCTGACATTATGACCGGTTTTAGCTCGACGTGGCTTGCGTATATGTTCAAATCGGAGATTTTCGGTAGCTGGATCTGCCAAACGTTGACGACCAAAATCAGAGCTTGGGCCAGCTAATTCTTCAGTATCGTTTCTTTCAGCTATCCAAGCGGCGCGAACTGAGCCCAAACCTTTTTTTAGGTCAATAACTACCTTTGGGTCAGTGTAAACACCGGAGGTGTCATAAACATAGAGCGGGGGATTTTTTTCAGTACCAAAATGTACTGGCGTATCTGATAGCGTAATTTTACGCATGGGCACAAGTAGATCAGGCCGACTACCTTGCACATAAATCTTTTCCGATGCAGGATAGGAATCAATTTTTACAGTGGTAGTTTTTGATGTAATTTCTTTAAGGACGGCGCTCATGTTTTATCTCCAACAACAAAAACAACAAGGCGCAGGGAAGACGGGGCTTTCCTACGCCGGTATTAACCGGAGTCAGGTTCGAAGGGTTTCTCTCAGCCTCATGATCACCTATGAAGCACCCCTAGCCTTTACGGATGTCAGGCTAAGTTAAAGGAAAATATCGCAGATTGCAAGCGTACAGACAATGCAGGGCAAGGCCTGTAAACGATCCAGTTGCGAAAAATTAAAATCAGGTAACTCACGGTTCGCCCATTTTACCGGCCACTTCTCCAGATTGCCCAGCGAGTGTTTGGTAAACTACGGCTGGGAAACCAAGTAGTGCCAAAATCCGTGACTGCACGGTGTTCAGCGGGGACACGCTGCGCCAGTTTGTTCCACCGAAATCGACAGTGACCAGGCAGATGCCAACAAATGCACGGAGCATCATCTCAGT
>CANNKH010000311.1 GCA_947504985.1 Methylococcaceae bacterium
GAAAGCGCATTGCCTGTCGCCGTGGTTCCTTTTGCATCATCAGGCGCTCCCGTTGACATCAGTGCGGTCGTTAACGCAGATTTGGAACGTAGCGGTTATTTTAAAATGCTTGCCGAGCAAGCCATGACTAGCCGACCAAGCTCTGCAGGAGAGGTTAATTTTAAAGATTGGCAAGCGTTAGCGCAGAATTATATGGTAGTCGGGCGCGTTAATAATGCAGGCGGTCAATATGATGTTCAGTTCCAATTACTTGATGTTTACAAAGGCGGTCAATTATTAGGCTACAAAATGGCGTCATCGGCAGCTGATTTACGCCGGACGGCTCACCATATTAGTGATCTTATTTTTGAAAAATTAACAGGCAAGAAAGGCGCGTTTAGTGGACGTATTGCTTACATTACCAGCAGCGGTGAGGCTAAGCATCAAAACCATCAATTATATGTTGCTGATGCTGACGGTTTTAATCCACAAACGATTGCCGGTTCCGCAGAACCCTTGATGTCGCCTTCTTGGTCGCCGGATGGTAAAAGAATTGCCTATGTTTCTTTTGAAAGAAAAACTGCCGCCATTTATATTCAAACCTTGGCAACGGGTCAGCGCGAACGCATAGCTGAATTTCCTGGCATTAACGGCGCGCCCGCGTGGTCTCCAGACGGTACCCGCCTAGCATTAACGTTATCTAAGGATGGCAGCCCCGATATTTATGTCTTGAGCTTGGCGAGTCATGCTTTGCTTAGATTAACCAAAAACTTTGCGATTGACACCGAGCCTTCCTGGTCGCCTGATGGCAACAATATTATCTTCACCTCGGATCGGGGCGGGAAACCACAAATTTATATCGCTCCAAGTTCCGGTGGTGCGGAAAAGAGATTAACCTTTACCGGTGACTATAATGCCCGAGGTAGTTTTTCACCCGATGGCAGAAACATTGCGATGGTTCACGGCAATGGGGGGAGCTATCGCATTGCCATTATGGATATGTCAACTCGGGCGATTAATGTCCTGACCTCGGGGCCTTCCGATGAATCCCCCAGTTTTGCACCGAATGGTAGCATGATATTGTATGCGTCTAAGAAAGGTCGAACCGGCTTCTTATCGGCGGTTTCAATCGATGGTAAAATGCAACAAAAACTGGTATTTAACAGCGGTGAAGTCCGTGAACCCGCATGGTCGCCCTAGTTTTAGCAACACCGGTTTTTTATTAATCACTTGGCTTTGGAAATTAAAAATGAAATTGAATAACACAGTATTGGCATTGGCTATCAGCACACTTATTTTAACGGCATGTGCTGATACAGAGGATACAGATCCAAGCTTGCTTGATGGTCAGGTAGGCACTAGCGGCATTAATGATGCGTCAACCAACGGGTTGAATAACGGTTCAGGCATCAATGGTTCAGAAATGGGCGGTTCAGGCATGTACGGTGCCGGCTCAAATGGTGGCGGTGTCAGTAATTTGGGACCAGAATTCAGCGATCCCAATAATCCACTATCAAAACGCACGATCTACTTTATGTTAGACAGTAGCCAAGTGCAGCAAGATTTTGTCCCAGTGATTGCCGCACATGCTCAATATCTACTGGCTAATCCTTCACAGCATATAACCCTTGAAGGGCATGGCGATGAGCGCGGTTCGCGTGAATACAATATTGCCTTGGGTGAACAGCGTGCAAAATCGGTGGCTAACATGATGAAAATTCAAGGTGTTTCAGAAAGCCAACTAGGTGTCGTCAGCTATGGCGAAGAAAAACCAGCGGCATTTGGTAGTGATGAAGCGGCTTGGGAACAAAATCGCCGTGTAGAGATTGATTACTAAGGTAGATAAATGAAACATCGCTTCGCTTTCTTACTGTGTGCGTGCATTAGCGTTTATACCAATGCTTATGCGCTGCCTGAGGTTGTTGACAATTCAGCCTATCCGCCATCAGCAATACCTTCGACTAACGTCATTGCTGCCTCACCGTCAACGAATACACTCATTGAGATTACGGCACGCATGGAACAGTTACAGTCCGAAGTTCAGCTGTTGACGGGTAAGGTAGAGGAACAAGCCAACCTGATTGCTGAGTTAAAAAAACATCAATCTAGCCTATATTCAGATTTTGATGAGCGAATACAACAGATTGAGAACAAAGCGAATGGCAATGCCGCGTCAACCACCTCTGAAAGCACCGATGCCTCTAATGTAGCCACTGAGCCTGAAGCGAAAATGACTGATCCACAAACCACCGAGGCACCGGTATCGGAAACTGCTCCAGCAGAAAAACCGGTAAATACCGCACCCAAAGTTGAGCCACCGCAATCATCAACGGTTGAAGATCAGGAATATCAGCAGGCATACCTTGCGCTTAGAAAAGGGCAGACTAGCCAATCAATAGCTGACTTTAATGCTTATTTGAATAAATATCCTAACGGTAAATTAGCGGGTAATGCGCAATATTGGTTAGGTGAAGCCTATCGAGTCAATCAGGACAATGACGCGGCAAAAAAGGCATTCAATGATGTGGTTGAAAAATATCCAGCCAGTGCAAAAGTTCCCGATGCTCTATTAAAGCTGGGTTATGTAGAAATGGATCAGAAGAATACTGACAAAGCACGTGATTATTTAACGCGTGTGACGACTGATTTTCCTGATTCCGCCGCTGCTCGTTTGGCCTCTAAAAAACTGATATTACTTAGTACCAGTAACTGATGGCGAATTCGTTACGCATTACCGAAATATTTTATTCGCTACAAGGTGAGTCGAATACCGTAGGCATCCCTACGGTTTTTATTCGACTCACCGGCTGCCCGTTAAGGTGTGTTTATTGCGATACCGCTTACGCCTTTACCGGTGGCAAAAAAATAGCCCTTGATGCCATCATTAACGAAGTCAGGCAATACCGTTGTCGATATGTCACGGTAACTGGCGGCGAGCCTTTAGCGCAGCCCGGCTGCCTTGAGCTAATGAATCAACTGCTAGACAACGGCTATATCGTCTCCTTGGAAACCAGTGGCGCACTTGATATAGCCCAAGTTGATCCCCGCGTTATTAAAGTCATGGACATCAAAACGCCAAGTTCAGGCGAACTCGCTAAAAATCGCTATGAAAATATTCGGTATTTAACGCCTAAGGATCAAGTTAAATTTGTCATCGGCAATTCTGAAGACTATGAATGGTCA
>CANNKH010000312.1 GCA_947504985.1 Methylococcaceae bacterium
ACAAAGCCAGAACCGAAAGGAAAATTAATGCTTAAGGTAGCGGCAACACGATTGCCTTCATCGTCAATAATTGAAAAATGCGTGGTATGTGTACCTTCGGGTTGAGGTAAATCATCACCAGATAGCAATGTGCTGGGCAGCGCTTTATCGCTGCGTATGCTGCTACGCAAACCTGCCGCATAATCCTCACTCAACAAACGTTTAACCGGTATATCGATAAAATCGCTATCCCCAAGATATAAGGCACGATCATGATAAGCACGGCGCATTGCTTCAGTAATTAAATGTTTTTTTGTGACGGCATCCGCGTGTTGCAGATCATATTCCGACAAGATATTCAGCGCTTCAATCAATACAATGCCGCCCGATGACGATGGTGCAGCACTGGTAATTTTTATGCCATGATAATCACCCGTGACGGGTTTACGTTCGACAATTTGATAATTATCTAGGTCTTTTTGTGTCCAGATTCCACCTGCTTTGCTGACCGTATTAACCAGTTTGTCGGCAATATCGCCGTTATAGAAGCCAGCCCGACCGGCGTTAGCCAGATGCTTTAAGGTATTAGCCAAATCGGTTTGGCGCAGGATCGAGTAAACTTCAGGTAACTTATTACCGGTTAAATAAATCTGTGCTGTCTGAGGATACTTTTTTAATACCTCAGCCCTGAATTTCAGTAATTTCAAATACTTGTTACCAATCGCAAAACCGGTTTGCGCGTATCTAATGGCGGGCATCAGGCTTTCAGATAACGGCAAATGACCATATTTTTCCGATAAATGCACGAGCGCAGCAGGTAGTCCCGGAATTGCGGCAGCTAATGCGCCATCCAGCGATAAATTAGGGATAACATCACCCTTCTTATCCAGAAACATCGCCTTGTGAGCCGCCATCGGTGCTTTCTCACGCCCATCAATCAGCATGTCCAGCCCATCTTTTTCTCGATGTAGCAACCAATAACCACCACCGCCTAAACCTGAACCGGTCGGCTCGACAACTGCCAGCGCCGCACTGACTGCTACCGCCGCATCAAATACATTGCCACCTTTGTGGATAATTTCAAAACCCGCTTCGGTGGCCAGCGGATGCGCACTGGCAATGGCTATCTTAGGTGTATCGGCATGGCAATCAGTCCAGAGCGTTATCAATAGAATGATGGCATATTTTTTTAGCATCTTTATTCAATCTCATTAAAATTAAAAGTCTAGGAGGGGAGGGGCAGTGCTGTTGACTTAACGATGATGAAGCTAAAACAACCGTTGGCTGAGCGAAGCGGACAAACTACGCAGCTTCGGCTTCGCTCAGCCAACGGCTTATGTCAACAGCATTGTGCAGAGTCGTAATAATTACACTTGTACGATGAGCATGATGTATTTGGGGGAGATATTTGAGGTTGTCAGGTGAACCATCTTCTGTTCACCTGACTCGTTGAATTTATTGAACGATTTTTAATTGACGCATGGCATCACGCCAGTCTTCTACATGATAAGTACGCACAATTTTGCCTTTTTTAAGGGTATGAATATCGATAGTCATTATTTCAAAACGGTTACCCTGAACAAATTCTGCGCCAATGCTTAAAAAATCAAATACCGGTGTTCCTGAACCAATACTGCGAACGGTATAAGTGTGGGCACCTGATTTAAGGATGCTTTGCGGCTCCCATTTCATATCAGGAATCGCTTGGTGATAACGGGCAAAGGTTTGGGCAAAGCCTTCCAAACCTGGGCCACCCAAAGGCAACGGCATGGCGTCCCAGTTAACACCAACAACAGGGGTGGCATGTTCTTTTAATAGAGCTGCATCGGTATCTTGGTTGCTCAGTAAGTCATAAAAAGCTTTGATGGTCTTGACGTCAGGATTGGTGTTGATAATCGTCGTCGTAATGGGTTCTATTGTTTCGATTGAATCTGCATAGCTAAAGGCAGGGATAAATAGAGACATTAGCAAGGTACTGCAAAATAATTTTTTCATAAAAGCCCTCTGATTGAATTTATATTGGGTGCAGGTTAGCTGCCAGAGCGATCTCCGGCGTACTGAGAATACCCAGCGGACAGGTATTTGTAAAAGGATATTTTCCTTAAGGTATTTAGTGACCTATAGCACTGTTTTGGATCGGTTAAATGAGGTTTGAAATCCTGGAAAATTCCACCACAGCGTCATCTCGAACCGCTCGCTGGTCATGTTATGATAACGCTTGATTTTATAAAGATACTTATCATGACTATTTCCCTAGATTCTAGCCAGACTATCCACCCTTTAGCCACGCATGATCACCAAAAATGTGTTAATCAGGCATTAACTACGGCTGAGCATTTGTGCGTTGAGCGCGGCGTGCAATTAACATCAATTCGACATCAAGTGTTGTCGTTAATTTGGGAAAGTCATAAGGCGGTTAAGGCCTACGACTTGCTTGATCGTTTAAAGCCGCTGCAACAGTCAGCAAAACCAGCGACTATTTACCGTGCGCTGGATTTTTTGATTGAGCAGGGTTTGATTCATCGTGTGGAAAGTCTTAATGCTTTTGTCGGTTGCCGATGTTCAGGGCATCAACATGAGCAATTATTACTGATCTGCAAGCATTGTCAGGAAGTGGAAGAACGCACGGCGACTAAAGTGATGCAGTCTTTGTCGGAAGAGTTCGCGCAAGCCAGGTTTGTTGCCCATAGCAAAGCCATAGAAATTCATGGGATTTGTGAGAAATGTAAGGGGATATCCGGTGATTAATGCGGCAAATTTGCCTGCGACAATCTGCCACGCGACAATGTGTCACATTTTCTTTGTTAATTCATATCGTTATCATAAGTACAACTCTTGAGATGCAATCTTTCTTCGGAAACCTGGAGTTTTTAAATCCTTCTCTTCAGCGGCTCATTGAGCCGCTTTTTTTTTGCCTGTTATTTAGTCTTGGAAGTATTTTTTCCTGAAATACAAGGCGGCACTGACCAGACCTATTAATACGGGAACTTCCACTAATGGCCCGATAACCGCTGCAAATGCTTGTCCTGACTGCAAGCCAAAAACAGCGACCGCTACGGCAATCGCCAATTCAAAATTATTGCCCGCTGCTGTAAATGATAACGTGGCGCTGACCCGATAACCCGCACCGACTTTGCTTGACATATAAAAGGTCACTAGAAACATCACCACAAAATAAATC
>CANNKH010000313.1 GCA_947504985.1 Methylococcaceae bacterium
GTTTTTAGAGAAGCGTCTACCAAATTTGGTGTAATTGGCTCAAAACCAGCTGATTTTATTATTAAGTTTCGTAAATTGGTTTGACCTATAGGCGCATAAACAACGGCTAACACCATTAAAATGGCTTGTTCTGGCTGGGTAAGCTTGTCAAAAGCAGTTAATAATTTATTGTTCATTTATAACATGAGTTCCATGTGGGGCACCGTTCTTAGAACGGGAATATTCATATAAGGTTGAGTATAAGCCATTGAATAATTATGTAATTTAATGACTGGACTTTAATCTGTAGGCTCACTATCATGGCCGTCACGTCAAGCGGTTGGGTGACGCCATATCTTTATAATAACGGTTAATGAGGGTTTTTTATGTTGGAAAAACAACAAGACGCACCGATGTTCAGAGTATTAAATCAAAATAATCAGCTAATTAGTTTAACTGACTATACGGGTGAAAAAAATATCGTACTATATTTTTATCCTAAAGATGACACACCGGGTTGCACGATAGAAGCTAATCAATTTACCCAGCTTGCCGATGAATTTTCAAAGCTGGATACTGTAGTTATCGGGGTTAGCAAGGACTCTTGCCAAAGTCATACTGATTTTATTAACAAATTCGATCTTAAAGTCGAATTACTTGCCGATACCAATGGCGAACTCTGTGAAAACTATGGCGTATGGCGGGAAAGAGAGAAAGAAGGCGTAAAAAGCATGGCTATTTTCCGCTCGACCTTCATCATCGACAAACAAGGCGTAATAGCTGATGTTATTTATGGCGTAACCCCAGAAGGTCATGCCCAAGAGGTTCTGGAGAAGATAAAAAATCTGGGCAAAACCGAGTCTGCAAATGCCGAATAACGCGGGTAATTATTCAGACCCCTGCCAAAAATTACACTGTAAGCGTAGATTTCCCCCTTTGAAAAAGGGGGATTGAGGGGGAGAGCAACGCGAGGGGGCGTATCTAATCAAATCTCCCCTAATCCCTTTTATGCCCTTTGGGTACTTTTCTAAAGAGGGGGACTAAATACTTACTAACGCGGTTATCATCAAGGTTTGATAAGGCATGAAAATATCAGGAATAAACCATATCAATATCGTCGTCACGCCCGATAAATTACCGGACATGGTGATATTTTATGAACACATCATCGGTTTAAAACAGGGGATGCGTGCTGTTTCAAAGCGCGATGGCGCTTGGTTATATTGCGGTGACACGCCCATTATTCACGTTTCAGTTGTACAAGAACCCCCTTATCAAGGCGCAGATGCTATATTTAATCATGTCGCGCTAACCTGTTCTGGCGTGGATGCCTGCCTGCAAACGTTGATTCACAATAATATTACCCATACGATTGACTTTCGGTCACCACCTGAAATGACACAAATATTCGTATACGATCCTGCGGGGATTAGAATCGAATTGAATTTTACAGGTGAAAAACCAGGAAATCTTCCCGGAGCATCAATATGATACTTGAACAAACAATGAGTTTAGTGGGCAAAACGGCGTTAATCAGCGGTGCGGGCGTAGGAATAGGTCGCGCCGTAGCATTAGCGCTGGGGCAAGCCGGTGCATTTATCGGTCTGCATTATTATTCGAGTAAAGCTGCCGCCGAAAGCCTGCTTGATGAATTAACGGCATTAAACATCAAAGCCATGCTGTTACCCGGCGATCTAACCCTTGAAGACGAAGCCAATGCCGTGGTCGATAAGCTAGTGTCAGAAACGGGGCGATTGGATATTCTGGTTAACAATAGTGGCGGTTTGGTGAAACGGGCAAAAATTGAAGACTGTACTTTGACAAACTGGAACAAATCGCTGGATATAAATCTGACCAGTGCGTTTTTAGTCACTCGCCGAGCTATTCCAAATTTACGCGCAACGGGTAGTGGTCGTATTGTAAATATCCTGTCATTATCGGTACAAACGGGTGGCGCGAATGGTGGTGGCGCTTATGCCGCCGCAAAAGGCGGCTTAATGGTGTTCACGCACACCTTAGCTAAAGAATTAGCACCACAAGTGCGCACCAACTCGGTCATGCCCGGTACAGTGGAAACTCAGCATCATGAAATCCATTCCACACCGGAAATGATGGAGAACTATCGCAAGCAAACGCCGCTAGGTCGCAACACTTATGCAGAAGAGGTAGCGAGTTCGGTGTTGTTTCTCGCTAGCGACATGTCGTCACATATTAACGGTGCGTTAATTGATATTAGCGGCGGACGGTTTCTACGCTAATTAGACGATTGTTTCTTCATCACTGTAACGATTGAAATTAAGTAGTGGATCTAGCACTACTATACATTTTTAAACTGGATGATGAATTGTCAGCGCAGCAACAGATTGATAAAACCGAGGCGAAAGGTAGGCAGGTTTAGGTGGTTCAGTTCGATGTAATTACAGCGGTTTCAGGTCAAGTTAGGATGCCATAACTGGCAGTCATCATGTTGCCGAGCGTGTCGTACTCGTTCCTAACCGACGTTGAAACCGCTGTAAATGAAATCAAAGGTCGGTGTGTCCGGCTTTTTGTGTCTAAAAAAACCGGCTTAATGTTGTGATTCAAAAATCCATTCAAATAGTCCCCGCAACCTTCAAAAGCAATCCGGCAATAATGGTGATCTGCAATAACCCGACACCGACAACCCAGCGTATTAAATCGGCTTTGGTTTCGGTAATCTCTTTTCTAACGGTTTCAATATCCCGCTTCAACTCAGACTTGACCAACTCTATTTTTAATTCTATTTCTCGAATATCGCGCTTAGTGGCAACGTCATCAAGCTGGTAATCATGCTTAACCTGTTCAATTACTGTCGCCAATGAATCTTGCTGTACTTTTGTCACCGCCTTAGTCATTGCCACGACTGTAAACTTTTACCAGGGCTTGCTCTTTGAAGCCAGCTGGATACCTTTTATATTTTTTCATGTCCAATCTCAAATTTTACTTTTCTCTTAAAATTTGAGGCGACAACTATTCTGACGCAGGGGGATGCGTTAGGTTTTAGGTGTTCAAGTTCGGCCAGAATCAGTGTTCAAATTAATCAGAATACGCAACCGAAGCGCAACTCAATGAAGTGGATGCGCTGATAGATAAGATGCACCTTGAGCGTGATGCGGTCACTATTGAGACTAGACAGCTTAGTCAAAAAAAA
>CANNKH010000314.1 GCA_947504985.1 Methylococcaceae bacterium
AGAAAGTATCCAAAGAAAAGGCGGCTCGGTTGCCGCTTCTTCCTGCGCTCCTCGGTTTTGTTGGGGGTCGGTAGAGAGGGCATCCATGCCGCACCCCTTCGGGCTAATCCCAACAAAACCTGCGGTGCTCGGCGCGGCAAACGAGTGAAAGCCCCGTTATTGCGTAAAGTCAGCTAATAAATCCTTTGCTAGGCTAATAATGTCAGATTCGGTAATATCTTTGATCGAATAATCTTGTTTATTGAGTTTATAGGGATTAACGATAGAGGCTGATTTAAGCACTTTGTTGATGTCGGTTTGGTAAACTCGACTGACTGGCGTAGGGCCAAAGAGAGTGATGGAGGGTTTTTTTAAAGCCCACGCCATGTGGGTAGGCCCGGTATCATTGCCTATCAATAAATCAGCCTGAGCGATCAGTGCTTTTAAACCATTAAAGTCTAGCTTAGGCATGACTTTAATAGTG
Organism: Methylococcaceae bacterium; assembly: GCA_947504985.1. Lineage (GTDB taxonomy): Bacteria > Pseudomonadota > Gammaproteobacteria > Methylococcales > Methylomonadaceae > Methylovulum. Next base: position 464 of record CANNKH010000314.1, read on the forward strand.
CGAGATTGCGTCGCCATCCACTCAGCCTTTTCTTTTTCTTGGGCATTGCCCCAAATCACTAAGCAATTTTGCTGTAACGCTTCGGCAACTGCGACAAATTTTTCCGCAGGATAATTTCTGCTTTCCCACGTAGAGCTGATAACCAAGACGATGTTGTGTTTATCTGTAGATAAAAAGTCGGCGAATGGCTGATCTGCATCGCTAAAAAATAAAAAAGGTTTTTTGTTGAGTATTTGTTCCGGGGTAATACTGATACCTAAAGGCTGACTGATTACCAAGGCATTTCTATCGATAGTATTAGCATCATAAGCGCAGGCGACTTTTCTATCATAAAACCAAACGGCGGCTTTTTCTCGAATGGAATCCTTATCGAACCCTGCAACAGTCTTGCCTAATAATCTAGCTGTGATGGCGGATTTAAGCAGTCCTTGTGCATCTATGACTAAATCATAGTTGTTTTTTGCATAGTCACGGATAGCTTTAATCTGCTGAAAAATACCGGCTTTGTGAGTTTTTAAAGACTTTAAGTTGACGGTGTAAATAGCATTGATATCAGGATTATTGGCTAAGATACCCGCAAAACCCTGCTCAACAATCCAGTCTATTTGTAGGTCGGGTACTTGTGCTTTGATAAATTGTAAGGCCACCATGGCATGTACGATATCACCCATTGCCGAGAGTTTAACGATGGCAATTTTCATGAGCTCATTTCAATACTATTAAGTACTTGTTGTGGCTTTATATCTGTTAAGCAACGGGTATGACCTAAAGGACATTCGCGTTTAAAACACGGTGAACACGCTAAGTTTAAAGTAATAACTTGAGCTTTTGCATTGAGCGGCGGTGTAAAGGCTGGATCAGAAGAGCCGTACAAGGCGATGGTTTTTTTATCCAGTGCTGCAGCAACGTGCATCAATCCTGAATCATTGCTGACTACGACATCCACTAAGGACATTAAATCAACGGCCTCATCTAAGGAGGTACGTCCTGTAAAATCTAAACATGTACCCGAGACTGCACTGTTAATTTCTGCGGCGGCCTCTTTATCTTTATCAGAACCAAACAGCCAAACCTGCCAACCTTGGGCTATTTTTTGCTGTGCGACTTCAGCATAAAAGCTTGCCGGCCAGCGTTTTGCTGCGCCGTATTCTGCACCTGGGCATAGTGCTAATATCTTTGTTGATGATGTGTAGGTCGGGTTAGCGAAGCGTAACCCGACGTTTTCTGCATCTTCTGTTTCGATATGTCGGGTTACGCTATTGCTAACCCGACCTACAAAATTGGAGTTTAATTTGAATTTGTCGATAACGACTTGTTGCTGATCTAGGTTAATAGCCAGATATGGAATAGGGTAGTTTGGTGGTAATACCTTAGGGCTAGGCAAGCCCAAAGCAACAAAACGCTGAACGGTCATGGTTAATAAGGCTTTATTGAGCTTTCTTGCATCATTCAATAAACCCCAGCGACATTCACCGATATACCCAGTGCGTTTAGGGATATTTGCAAAATAGGGGATTAATGCCGATTTCCATGAGTTAGGTAGCACTATAGCTTGCTGATAGTGATTAGCCCGTAAGCTTTTTCCAAGATTAATTCTGTCCAACAAACCGAATTGACCGTGAGATAACGGCATCGCAATCGCATTGCTTACTTCCGGCATTCTATCCAGCAAGGGAAATGACCAGGCTGGCGCGAGCACATCAATTTGGCAATCAGGTTGAGCTTTTTTTAAGGTGATAAAGAGGCTTTGCGCCATCACCATGTCGCCAGCCCATGACGGGCCGACGACTAAGATTTTCGGTGCTGGATTCAAGGCTGTGTTACGTAAGTCAACCAATCGGCATGATCGTCTCTGCGCCCATGCACATAGTCAAAATATAGAGATTGTAATTTTTCGGTGATAACACCACGACTGCCGCAACCAATCTGACGATTATCCAATTCTCTGATCGGGGTTACCTCAGCAGCAGAACCGGTAAAAAAGGCTTCATCCGCGATATAAATTTCATCACGGGTGATACGTTTTTCAATAACTTCAAAACCTTGTTCTTTGGCAATGGTCATGACAGTATCGCGGGTAATACCTTCCAGAGCAGATGTGGTTTCTGGTGTATAAATTTTGCCATTACGAACAATAAACAAGTTTTCTGCACTGCCTTCTGCGGCAAAGCCCTCATGATCCAGCATTAAAGCTTCGTCATAACCATTTGATAAGGCTTCTTGCAGCGCCAGTATGGAATTAATGTAATTACCATTGGCTTTGGCTTTGCACATCGTGCTGTTGTGATGATTGCGAACATAAGACGATGTGCGAATGCGAATACCCTGTTCGATGCTATCTGCACCTAGATAGGCGCCCCAAGGCCAAGCCGCGATCATGACATGAACTTTTAAATTATCTGCGCGCAAGCCCATGCCTTCAGAGCCATAAAAACACATGGGACGTATATAAGCACTGTCCAGATTGTTTTTGGCAACCGCATCACGACAGGCCTGATTGATCTCATCCTTGGTATAGGGGATCTGCATGTTCATGATATGTGCAGAGCGGAACAAACGATCGGTATGCTCGTACATTTTAAATATGGCTGTACCTTTTTCAGCGTGATAAGCTCTAACACCCTCAAACACACCTA
>CANNKH010000315.1 GCA_947504985.1 Methylococcaceae bacterium
AACTTACATCAAACTCAACCATTCTCAGGAACAAACAGGGGTAGAAATCCCAAACATTGCCATCCTTGGCATCTGGATTCCGGCAATCCATGCCGGAATGACGATATTCAGGATTTGTGTAGATACTCATGCTTTGAAAAAGGGGGGCTAGGGGGGATTTGATATGCAACGACCATTCTTAAATCCCCCCTGCCCCCCTTTTTCAAAGGGGGGGGTATTTATTGCGAGTTGCCTTACACCACAAAAGCTAAGACTAAAAACAACATCCTAATTCGCGTTATCTTCGTAAAATAATCCGCCTCTGTTCGCTGCCGCACTGATCGCGCTCGGTTTTTTATGTATTGTTTCGATCGAGCGACTAGAGCAATCATGCCACGCTCGATTTCTGGTGACGTAGTGACAACAAGGCAGCAACATGACGCAAATTCAAGCGTGGGCGGCGTACAGCCCTAAACAAAAACTTCAACTCATTACCTTGGATAATGGTGAATTAGGCGCAGAAGAAGTAGAAATTATCGTGACACATTGCGGGCTGTGTCATTCCGATTTATCAATGATTAATAACGAGTGGGGGCTGTCAAGCTATCCCCTCATTGCCGGACACGAAGTTGTCGGGCGAATCAGTGCGATGGGATCGGCAGTTAAAGGTTTAAACCTGGGGCAGCGTGTGGGCGTCGGTTGGAATTCAGGATGCTGTATGCACTGTCACGAGTGTGTCAGTGGACAGCAGCACTTGTGCGCCCACGTTTCGCCGACCATTGCCGGCGGTCATCACGGCGGCTTTGCCAGTAAGATGCGGGCGCATTGGTTGTGGGTGATGCCACTGCCTGAACAACTCGATAGCCGTTCTGCTGGACCTTTGTTGTGCGGTGGCGTGACGGTATTTGCACCGTTGCTAAAGTTCAATATTAAACCCACGGATCACGTTGGTATTGTGGGTATTGGTGGTTTAGGTCACTTAGGTTTGAGATTCGCTAACGCCTGGGGCTGTGAGGTGACGGCATTTACAACCTCGGAATCTAAAATTGATGAAGCAAAAGGCTTTGGGGCTCACCATGTTATTTCCAGCTATGACCGCGCGTCGATTTTAACCGCTGCCAATTCACTGGATTTACTATTGATTACCATCAATCAGCCACTCGATTGGGCAATTTGGCTTAAAACCTTAAAACCGAATGGACGTATGCACGTTGTCGGCGCTGTACTTGAACCCATGCCCATTCCTGCCATTGAATTAATTTTTGGGCAGAAAAGAGTATCAGGCTCACCAACGGGTTCGCCATCGGTACTCGCGACGATGATCGAATTTGCCGCACGCCATCATATCGCGCCCAAAGTTGAACATTTTCAGATGCGTGAAGTAAACGATGCGCTAGCTCATTTAGCGGCCGGTAAAGCACGCTATCGAGTTGTACTGGATGCCGATTTTTAATGGCTAAAAATTCAAATGCACTTGTATCACTGCCATGTCTATCCTCACTCGCAGATGATTTGCTCGTTCTCCCGTTGGCGCAGGTAACGAGCAAAAAGTACAGAAATTATTAATTAGACTAAAACAGGATTGTTATGAAACGTCACCACGGTCTCAATGATTATACCTTCAACACCCAACATGAATTATTCCGGCGCGTGGCTTTTCATGAAGCCGGTCATGCGGTAGCCATTTATTTACATAACAAACAACAACAATTACCCCCCGTCGCGTTTCAAATAGCCATCAATGCGCATCAAGGGAGTGAAATTAAGCCCTCTTATTTAGCAAAAGTTGAAGGGGGGCGTTTGATAAACAATTTGCCCTTATCGTTGGCGGAGTTGTCCGACGCAGACCAGCAGGCTTATTTACATGTTTTTGAGACGGATATTATTAATTTGTTAGCCGGTCCGCTGGCGGAAGCTAAATATGTTGCCAAGCGTGATGATGAAGCCATTAACCGCTATCTGGTCAATCTGAGTGCTTTAGGCGCCTACGGTGGCGCGACTGATCTTGAACTGGTTAATGACTATATCCATTGTTTTATTGAAAACAGTCAGCAACGTAACGCGAAAATCGAGCAATTATTTATAGCAGCTTTCAAGTTTATTGATGTCCCTCAGCATTGGACCGTCATTAATGTATTAGCGACCCATATTATCCATGCCACTTCTCCTGTAATTCCTTACAGCGAAGTCATTACCGTTATTGAACATGCTTTGTAACAATCCTAAATTGAGATATGTAGGGTGGATTCGCGCCAGCAATCCACCAACCGGCGTGCCCTCTAATGGCGGATTGCTAAAGCGAATCCGCCCTACCCTATCTCATCAACTCAACGGAAACAGCCCATGACCACCCTTGACGATTTAAACGACACCATTGCGCGTGTTAAAGCGGCGCAACAGCTATTTGCCACTTTTTCACAAGAAAAAGTCGATGTTATTTTTAAAAAAGCCGCTTTAGCAGCCAGTAATCAAAGAATTTCTTTGGCAAAACTGGCGATTGAAGAAACCGGTCGGGGCTTGTTAGAAGATAAGGTGATTAAAAATCATTTTGCCTCTGAAGAGGTTTACCACAAGTATGCTGCGCTAAAGACCTGTGGTGTTATTGAGTTGGATGATGTGTTCGGTTTTCGTCGCGTCGCCAAGCCAGTGGGTTTATTAGCCGGTATTGTTCCCGTGACTAATCCTACCTCAACGGCTATTTTTAAAGCGTTGATTGCTTTGAAAACGAGAAACGGCATTATTTTCTCACCTCATCCTAGCGCGAAACGCTGCACGATTGCAGCGGCAAACGTGGTGTTGCGAGCCGCGGTCGATGCCGGAGCGCCTGAGGGTATTATTGGCTGGATTGATGAGCCGACACTGGAGCTATCGCAAGCCTTAATGCAGCATCCTGATGTGAGTCTAATTTTAGCTACCGGCGGGCCCGCAATGGTTCATGCCGCGTGTTCGTCAGGCAATCCGTCTTTAGGTGTGGGTTCTGGCAATACCCCGGCGTTGATCGATGCCAGTGCCGATGTTGAAATGGCGGTGTCATCCATTTTAGTGAGCAAGACCTTTGATAACGGCATGATTTGCGCGTCTGAGCAGGCGGTTGTG
>CANNKH010000316.1 GCA_947504985.1 Methylococcaceae bacterium
ATTTACCGGTAGCGAGATACCGTCTCGAAACATTGCAACGACCCGAATCTTGCCTTCGGTTAGGCGACCTTTCATCGTTTTAATTTGTTTACCGGTTAAAAATCCGCTTGCCATGATTTTTACCGAAAACAAGCGCACCAGACCATCAGCAAAATCAGAAATATGCAGCACACCCGGCAGATCGATGAGATTGCGGATAGATTCCATAACGCTTTGTTCAGGACTGATGACAATATCGATAGGGATGCCTTCCGGTCCAAACAATTTAGGGTTTTTTAAATAATCAATCGCGCGAATCCGGGCGATGGTTTTTGGACGGCTGTACAGTTTGTTGATAATCGTGCAGGCCAGCATGTTGGTTTCATCACGGTCGGTGACCGCAATAACTAGATCAGTGTTATGCACACCGGCCTGTTCTAAAACATTGGGATGCGCCGCATTGCCGATAATAGTGGTAATGTTCAGGCGTTCCTTTAAAGCGTCAAGCAGCATAACGTTATAGTCAATGACAACAATGTCATTATCTTCACCGGCCAATGCTTCAGCTACTGATGCGCCTGTTCTGCCAGCGCCCAAAATCAATATTTTCATAAGTGCCTTTTTGATGGATACCAAGACTGCCAGTCCTTAAAAGACTGGCAGTCATCATGTTGTCGTGTGTGGTCGTCTATCAATTCAATGACCTATACTTCAAATTGCACGCCTAACTCAACCACCCGTTCCGGTGGAACCTTAAAAAACTGAATCGGTGATGAGGCATTTCTAAACATAACCAGGAATATTTTTTCCTGCCAAGGATTCAAATCCGGTTTATCAGACGGTATCAGCGTTTCTCGACCAATAAAAAAGGAGGCGCTGAGGGCGTCGATATCCAAGCCCTGTAAACGACATAAACGCAGTATCTGCGGCACATTCGGCGTTTCCATGAAACCATGACGTGCGGTGACACGGTAAAAACCTTGCTCCAGTGGATCGATATTAATGCGTTCATCATCGGCGATTATCGGTACGTCCTCAGTGGCAATGGTTAACAGCACAATCCGCTCATGCAGCACTTGATTATGGGCATAATTGACCTGTAACGCATGGGGCATACTGAGGTTACGGGAGGTCATGTAAACCGCTGTACCAGGAATTCGTGCTAACGGTGGTCGGGTATTGAGGCTACTAATAAAACCAGTTAGCGAGATAGCGGCTTTTTGTAAATGATAAGTCAGCACCTCGCGTCCTCTTCGCCAGGTAAACATCAGTAAAAATAACAAGCTACCCACGACTAAAGGAAACCATCCGCCCTGAGGAATTTTTAGTAAATTAGCGCCTAGAAAGCCACCATCAATCACTAAAAATAAAGTGACTAGCATATACGCTCGATAGGGTTGCCATTGCCAGCTATCCAACGCCACGACTAGCGTCAATAGGGTGGTAATCGTCATCGTGCCAGTCACGGCAAGACCATACGCGGCGGCAAGATTACCGGAAGACCCAAAGCCGAGTACCGTACAGATAACCAGCAAGAACAACATACGATTCATCGTTGGCACATAAATTTGTCCGATGGCTTCCGTTGAGGTATGCACTCGTAACATACGCGGAATGTAGTCCATCTGCATGGCTTGACTGGTAATCGAAAACGCGCCGGAGATAACGGCTTGCGAAGCAATAACGGTGGCGCAGGTTGCCAATCCTATTAAAGGATACATTGCCCAGTCAGGTGCCAGCAGATAAAAAGGATTAAGTATTGCGGCGGGGTCACGCAGAATTAATGCGCCCTGACCAAAATAATTTAACGCCAACGCGGGTAAAATCATCGAAAACCAGGCGAATTGAATTGGGCGTTTACCGAAATGTCCCATGTCCGCATACAACGCTTCGGCTCCTGTTAATGCCAAGACTACGGCACCCAGTGCGATAAAGGCGTGCCAACCGTGCTCCAGAAAAAAACGCAGACCGTATATTGGATTAAGGGCTTCTAGCACCGCCGGATTTTGCACCACGCTGACCCAACCTAGCAACGCTAATACCGCAAACCACGCGATCATGATCGGGCCAAACAGCAAACCGACTTTAGCGGTGCCATGACTTTGAAACAAAAATAAAAAAATCAGCACAATAATCGTAATTGGCAACACATAAGGCTGAAGCGAGGGCGCGGCAACCTGCAAGCCTTCTACGGCACTCAATACGGAAATAGCGGGCGTAATAATACCGTCACCGTAAAACAGCGCGGTGCCGAATAATCCCAAGGCAATAATGACATTACGCTGTTGCTGCTGGTTACGATGACGTAAAGCCAGCGCCATCAATGCCATAATACCGCCTTCGCCACGGTTATTGGCACGCATGACAAACAAGACATATTTGATAGAAATAACCAGAATTAGCGACCAAAAAATCAGCGAAAGGATGCCTAATACGTTGTCTGGCGTTGCGGCGACGGCGTGGGAACCATTAAAAATTTCCTTCATGGTGTACAAAGGACTGGTACCGACATCCCCGTAAACAACGCCGATAGCGCCAAGCATCAAAGCGAGCAGGCCACCGGAGGGTTCATGTGCATTGGTTTGAATCGTCATAGTATTTGTAATAATAATTTTAGTGGGCGCAATTATCTCATTGCTTACAAAAATTTCGTAACCGTTTAGCCTCAATACTGTTGACTGAAGCCGTTGGCTGAGCCAACGGTTGCTTTGGGTTCATCATCGTTAAGTCAACGGCATGCTGAATAGTTACAAAATTTGTAAGTATTTAGCCCCCCCCCTCTTTGGAAAAGAGGGGGGGGGGAGATTTGATTAGATAAATCCCCCTCGATCCCCCTTTTTCAAAGGGGGAAGTACGCTTACGGTGTAATTTTTAGTAGGGGGTTTGAATAATTACCAAAATTTTAGCGTTTTCGTACCGGTAAATGACTAATCTATGAGCATTGGATGGGGTTTTTTGTCTATTACAGCGTTTTCAGAGCTATCAAAGCACAGTTCAATACACAAGCCCTTCTGTTTAGTATTGGGCTTGAGTTTAAAACGGGCATGATGAAGTTCGGCAATATCTTTTACGATAGCCAAGCCCAAGCCGCAGC
>CANNKH010000317.1 GCA_947504985.1 Methylococcaceae bacterium
AAGCCTAACTGACTTAAAAGGCTGTATTACTTATGCAAATGACGCTTTTGTTGCTATCAGCGGTTTCACTCATGAAGAACTGATCGGCGCTAATCATAATATCGTTCGTCATCCCGATATGCCAGAAGCCGCTTTTGCAGATTTATGGAATACCGTAAAGCAAGGCAAACCGTGGGTTGCGCCCGTAAAAAACAGGACTAAATCAGGCGATTATTATTGGGTTGAAGCTAATGTCATTCCAAAATTTAAAAATGGCGTGGTTCATGAATATCTGTCCGTGCGGTATGCACCCAAACGCGAACAAATCAAGCAAGCAGATGCTTTATACAAAAAACTGCAAGCCAATACCGCAAAGCTAAGGCCGACAGGCTTAGCCGCCGTGCTTAAAGCAGCCAACGAAATGGGGGTTTCAAAAAAACTAATATTGGCTTTGGGGGCTTTTGCAGCACCTCTGGGTTTGTTTATGAGCCATTTATTTTTAACGCAACAATATCCTCTGTTAATTAGCGCAGGTATTTTGGCAACCTTGGCATCGGTGCTTATGATTAGCGTGATGCGTGATATTACGCGCACGCAAGAAGCCAGTATCTATGCGCTTTACTGTATGGCAGATGGAAAATACAAAAATAAACTGGATATCGACAGAAACGATCAGTTGGGTGATTTGTTGCGGGGAATTCAAGTCGCACAAATCGATATGACTTGGCAGCTGGCCGAATCTCATCAGAAGGCAAGGGATGCCTTGCGAATTAATCAGGCACTGGATAACGTTCAATCTGGCGTCATGGTTGCTGATGCTGGTTTCAATATTATTTATATGAATCAAGCCGTCCAAACTATATTCAAAAAAGCGGAGCTGGATATCCGTAAACAGTTACCGCATTTTAATGCCGATAAACTGATGGGCAGCAACATCGATTTATTTCATCAAAATCCAGCACATCAGCGGGGGATGCTGGAAAAATTAACTCACTCGTTTCGCTTAGAATTTACTCTTGGTGGTCACCACATGGTGGTGATCGCTAATCCTGTCATTAGCGAAGAAGGCTATCGTATTGGTTTTGTTGCTGAATGGCTGGATAGAAGCACTGAGGTCAAAATTGAGCAGGAAATTGAACAAGTAGTTAGTGGTGCTGCACAAGGTGATTTCAGTCAGCGTATTAATGAGCCGGGCAAAGACGGCTTCTTTCTGTCATTGGCTCAAAATATTAACCAGCTCATGATCACCAGTGATGCGGGTTTGAATGAAGTTGTGCGTGTACTTGAAGCCTTGGCGCGTGGCGATTTAACCGAAAAAATCACTAATGACTATTCGGGTACCTTTGGAAAACTTAAAGATGATTCCAATGCTACCGTCGAAAAGCTGATGGAAATGATTAGTCAGATCGCCGAAGCTGCCGATATTATTCATACTGCCGCTGGGGAAATTGCCGCTGGAAATAACAGTCTGTCACATCGTACCGAAGAGCAAGCCGCCAGTCTTGAACAAACCGCAGCGAGTATGGAAGAGCTAACGTCCACCGTGCAAGCCAACAGTCAAAATGCCAAGCAAGCCAATGTGCAGGCGGTTGAAGCCTCGGACATTGCCACGAAAGGCGTTAATGTCATGGGCATGGTGGTCACGACAATGGATGATATTAATCAGGCGTCACACAAAATCGGAGACATTATCTCTGTTATTGATGATATTGCTTTCCAGACCAATATTCTTGCGCTAAATGCGGCGGTAGAAGCGGCGCGTGCGGGTGAAAGCGGTAAGGGCTTTGCTGTGGTTGCGATAGAAGTCCGTAATCTTGCCCAACGCGCCGCAAAAGCGGCAGGCGAGATTAAAGAATTAATCCACGACTCGGAAAGTAAAGTTCGGGAGGGTACCAAACTGGTTGCCCAAGCCGGTCAAACGATGAAAGAAATCGTTAATTCCATTCAGAATGTAAGTACCATCATGTCTGAAATTAGCGCCGCATCAATGGAACAAACTTCAGGTATTCAACAGGTAAATATGGCAATCAGCCAAATGGATGATGTCACCCAACAAAATGCCGCACTGGTAGAGCAATCTGCCGCCGCCGCAGAGTCAATGGAAGAACAAACGCAACAACTATCAAACACTGTCGCGCATTTTAAATTGCGAGGCGGCAATTCATCTGGTCACGCGTTAAAGACGGCGCCGATAAAAAAAGCAGTCACGCAGGTTAAAACCAGCGTGAGTAAAGCTCCATCAGTAATTTCCAGTAGCAACAGTGACGATAATTGGGAAGAGTTTTAGGAATGAGCATGACACAGTTCGGCAATATTAATAACTGCCAGTCCTTTGAGGACTGGCAGTTATGGCATCGAGCGAGGTTACTATCTACACAACCCACTTGTTTCGTACACGTTACTTAGCCCTGAAATCCTACCTTGGGGTACATGATGTTTGATGCCTTTTTTCTAAATTCGCACGACCTTAGCTACCCCATTTATAACAGCAGCTACAACATGCCGATGGTTATCGCCTCGGTGTTAATCGCAATATTTGCTTCTTTTTGTGCATTCGAGATGGTTGAGCGCTTGGCTAATACCATTCAGCGTAGCGTCTGGTTGCCTATTGGTTCGGTTATTTTGGGCGCCGGTGTCTGGGCAATGCACTTTGTTGGTATGCTGGCATTTCGGCTTGATTGCGAAGTAACCTACGACCTATTGAATACCTGTTTATCGATGTTGCCGGGGATTTTTGCAGCAGCGGTGACCTTGAATATCATTGCCAGCGAAGCCCCGTCTTTCAGCAAACTGGTTCTCGGCGGTATCGTCATCGCGCTGGGTATTGCGATGATGCACTTTACGGGCATGTCGGCTATTCGGTTGGACGGCATTTTGCGTTATGAGCCGATATTATTTTTTTCCTCACTGATTACGGCGGCAGGTTTTGCGGTGATGGCTTTGTTGACCAAACCCTTGCTGGTCAAATTAAAGTTGAATACTTTGCCCTTTGTATCCTCGTTGATTGGTGGCAGCGTTATGGGCGGCGCAATTTCCGGCATGCACTATATTGCTATGCAAGCGGCGTATTTTATTCAC
>CANNKH010000318.1 GCA_947504985.1 Methylococcaceae bacterium
CATATCGTAGCTAATGGTCGTGTGTTGTTGCATTTTTTCAAACTCTTGCGGGGTAAGTTCGCCAGTTTTCATCAAAATATCGACCGATAAGCCCAGTTTGCCAATGTCGAGCAAGGGAACGGCTTTCAGTATTAGTGCTTGATCCGTTGCGGATAAGCCCCTGTTTTTTGCAATCAGCTCCGCATAACGCGCCATACGTTGCAAATGAGTTCCCATTTCAGGATTGTGGTATAGCGCAATCAGCGCCTCAAATTCTTTGATTTTTTGCTGAGCAAGCCTGGTGTTATCAGACCTTGATACATCAATCGTCATAAAGCATCCTGTTTTTTTGTAAGGAGTAAGGCAACTCGCAATCTCGCTACCTTTTTAGTGCATTTTCAACAATTTCCATCAACGCCATGGGGCTAAATGGTTTAGTAACATAAGCATCGGCACCAGCATCAAGTCCTTTTTGATAATCTTCTTTCTGGCCTTTGGCGGTTAACATAATAATGCGACAGTTTTTAAGTGTTGACGATTTGATGAAGTCGCACACGGCGAGCCCATCAATATCACCGGGCATCATGACATCAAGCAGGATGATATCCGGCTTTTCTTTTATGATAAGTTTTAATGCATCTCGACCGTTTTCCGCTTCAAACAGCTCATAGTTGCCATCGCTAAAGGTTAGCCAGAGCAGTTTTCTGATCTCAACATTATCATCAACAATTAACAGCTTCGGCAATTGCTGATCGTTATTAATGGTTACGTCCATTATTTTTTCCTTTTGGTTGATTTGTAAGTATTCAGTCCCCCTCTTAGAAAAAGAGGGGTTAGGGGAGATTTAATGAGATTAATCCCCCTCTGCCCCCTTGCTTTGCTCTCCCCCTTTTTCAAAGGGGGAGGTGAATAATTACGGTTGACTTAATTTAAACCACAATCCGACTTCGGTACCTTGATTAGGCTGGCTGTTTATTTCAACGTGGCCTTGATGAAAACTCATAATTTCTTTTACCAATGACATACCGAGTCCAGTACCCGTAATGTGACTGGCATTAGTGCCGCGCCAGAAGCGTTCAAAGACATGCGTCAATTGTTCCTGGGTCATACCCAGCCCGTGATCTTTAACTAGCACCCCCACTTCGTCAGTATTGCGCTGACAGAGGCTAATACTAACTTCGCCGCCCTCTGGTGAATATTTAAACGCATTGCTAATAATATTGGTCAATGCGCGTTTAATCTGATCGAAGTCTATCGTTACAAGGTGAATTTCGTCAGTAAACGTTGAATTAATGGTTCTCGCATCACCTTGCATCATAAATTCTGCAATTGCTTTTTTGGTAACCGTTTCCAAAGGTTGTTCCAAAAACTTGAATTCTTTGCCAGTACGCGCTTCAATTTTTGCCAAATCTAATAAATCGCTGACCATTCTCACCAAACTTTCGGCTTGCTGATGGATATTAACCAATATGCCGTGCCTGGTTTCTTTATCAAAATCGCGTGTTAGCAATAATTCGGTAAAACCATACACACTGGACATCGGCGTTCTTAATTCATGCGCCGCCGTGGACAAAAATTCACTTTTCATACGATCTATTTCCGTTTCTGCCGTCACATCACGAAAATACATGATTTTCGATATCGTTTCATTGTCAAGTTGACAGACCGTAACTTTCAATACGCGCATATTTTGATGACTTGGGTTGGCGTTCGCGTTATTGCCTAGCGACCTATCTAATTGTTTTTCGTTATTTACTGGCACTATTTTAAACAATCGATAAGCCTGACTTTCATCCGCCGTATAAAGTGAACCAACAAGACTGATTGAAGCCATTTTTTCAGTAAAATCATGTTCCGAAATCAGCAATAACTCCTCTGCTGAAAAGCCGGTCATTGACAAAAATATTGGACTAACCGAGCTAATCATGCCTTTGGGCGTGATAGTGACAATGCCATCTGGACTCATACTAAAAATGGTATTGAGTTCCTGTTGCCGCTCCAACAATTGCTCTTCAATATGCTTTAGTTGGGTAATGTCCGCATGTGAACCTGCCATGCGAAGCCCCTTCCCCGCCGCATCACGCAAAACAATGCCACGATCCAGTATCCAGCACCAGCCGCCGCTTTTGTTTTTTAGACGATGCACATTTTCATAAAGCTTATTTTTACCCTCCAAACAGGCGGTTAGCGTGCTCAATGTTTCTTTTAGATCATCAGGATGAATCCGGTCGTGCCAAGTGGCGTAGCAGTCTTCTAATTCGTCATCCGCATAGCCCAGCATTTCTTTCCAGCGGGGTGAGAAATAGACTTCGTTAGTCAGTAAATTCCAGTCCCAAATACCATCATTTGATGCAGTTGCCGCCAGCTTAAAGCGTTCCTTGCTAACATTAAGGGCTTCCGCCGCATTTACGCGCTCAGTAACGTCAATAAACGTACCGAAAATTTCTCTAATAACCTTATTCTCAAAAACCGGTTTAACCGTAGCTTCAAACCATAAGATATTGCGATGTTTATCTAAAAAACGAACTTCAAAACTCGAGCTTGGGGCGCCTAAAAAATAGTCTAAACAGCGCAATAAATCCTCTGGATGAACAAAATCCTGAATAGGTCGACCCATCGTCTCAGCGATCTCATAGCCGACATGGGCTTTCCAAGCTGGATTAAGAAAAGTAAAACAGCCTTCGCTATTCAGGGTAAAAACAATCTCATTCAGTTGCTCAATTAGCGTATTAAAGCGCAAATCTGCCTCCGACAATGCTTCCACCAAACGATAGTTGATTTGAGTATTGAATGTCTCGAACGCATCAATATGACTTTTTTCCATTGTAATTTCTGACAGTTAAGCGCATTGAAAAGCTAAGCTTGGGGTAGGTTGAAGCGAGGTGGTCGCTTCTTGGCAACAGCTATTTATATCATTTAAGCGCAATTATTGCTTTACATTTTGGGCTACTAAGTAACGTGTACAAAACAACTTTGTTGTGTTGTAATTTTTATGGATGCCATGACGGCCAGTTCTCAAAGGACGGGCAGTCATCCTATTGCTGAACCGTGTCATGCTCATTTTCTAAACAATGAG
>CANNKH010000319.1 GCA_947504985.1 Methylococcaceae bacterium
AGTCGTACATGGCTTGCATTGCTTCGAATACAGAAGGCTCAGTTTTTTCCGGCGAACCACCTGTAACCGGTGGTTTTGGGTCATATTGAAGATCTAACATAACCGCTTGGGTGAAATCTTGACCATCGAAGTTATCATTCCAGAAAACTTTTTTGACAATAGCAAGTGCCATATCAATGCCTGCCGAGACGCCAGCTGAGGTGACCAATTTGCCATCGAATACATAACGTTCTGTTGGTTGGGGTATTGCCTCGAAATGAGTAAGAAGCTCATCCGCACGATACCAGTTACTGGTAGCGTGTTTGCCTTTTAAAAGGCCTGCCGCGCCCAATATCCATGAACCGGTACAAACACTGCTTGTGTAGATCGTTTTTTGGTCAATCGCTTTAATCCAATTCAGCACTTCAGAATTTTTAGCCATCTGAATGGTTTCGCCTACACCACCTGGTACCACCAGCACTTCGAGGTTGTTCGTGTTAGCTATTGTCCTATTGGCAGTAATTTGCAGTTTGCTATTAAAAGTAATGGATTTTTTGTAATTGCCTTTTTCGTCTTTGCTGGCGGAAATAAGCAAAGGCTGTAATCCTGCAGAACTGAATACTTGGAACGGCCCTAACACATCCATAGCATTAGCACCGTCATAAACCAGAATACCGATACCTCCGGATCGATACTTGTACGTTGTATTGCCATTGCCATCTTTGACGGGACGGAAAGTGGGTTTTATGTTGGGGTCTGGTGCCACAGACATGAGACCCCAAACATCCAGATGTTCAGCAGCCGGAGCAGCGAAAGACGATAGTGATACGGCTAAAAAGAGTAAAGTGCGAAGAAACATGTATTACCTCAAGTCGGATTTAAAAGATTTTTGTTAGCTACGATAATGAATTAGGTTTTTCAGGCACTTTTTAACCAAAGGTTCGGGTATTTTCTGTAATTGCTTTGACCACAGATATGCTGAAAAACCAAAAACTTGACCGTTCTAACTGTTTTAAAATATATCAATAACTATGCCATGTTTATTAAATATAATAAAAACAATTAGTTAATGTTTTTGTCTTGGTTTTTTCTTGTACTCTGCTTGTAATGAAATGTCGGATATAGGGTATTTACCGCAGTTGACTGTGGCATTTGCCACATATTACTAACCCCGCCCAGTATTTGCTTGGTAAGTGGCGAGAAAAATGGCTGGATTGGCGCGGCTGATTCTGTTCTTTCGGTCAATAACGCCCATTGGTAGTGGTTGATGCTTAACAGTTTTGTGTAAAATTGGCGAAATGATAACAAATACCCACACTTGTACCCGTTGCGGTGGCAGCAAACTGTCCCGTAATGGCAAAACCAAAACGGGCAAATAAAACTCCGGTAATTATTTAGCTCCTACCCTCCTTGGCTGTTACGGCACACTGAACCCCAATGCTGTTGACTTAAGCCGTTGGCTGAGCGAAGCCGAAGCGGATAAACTATGTGACTTCTGGCTTCGGCTTCGCTCAGCCAACGGTTGTTTTGGGTTCATCATCGTTAAGTCAACAGCATTGACACTGAACTCCGATTATGGCTATAGCAAAGAACGAAAAGCCGAAATTTTCTGCGGGCTTACCACTAGCATTCTAGTTTGTGCGGTCTAGAGCGGAGCGCACCATCAGAATTGCCCGCCAGACTGTCGCTGCCTAGTTAAAAAAGCCTGTGACTTGCCGCCCTTGGAAACGACTTTGGTATCGGCTCAATCGGAAAACGTTCTGGAGCTGGATGAGCTATGGTCGTTCGTCCACTGCAAGGCCAGCGCCTGTTAAGCGCGTTGAATGGTTTCAACCCCAGATTGTTTAATGTCCGCGTGGATTAAACAATTGACAATTCGCAGTGTGGTTTTTCTAATTTCAAACGTCTTATTCAATAAGTAAAAAATACTTTAAGTTTTGCGATACAAGTAGTGATGCAAAAATTATTTAAAAACCACGCTTTATGGATTTTGGTCAATGTAAACATAAAATTCCGAATAACTTTAGCATCATTACTTACATTTATTAGGGTTGCCTTGTGAACACACCAGAACATCACATCATGATCGTACCAAAACGCCGACCTCAGGGAGATAAAAACACGGATGGTGAGGCAAGCAAACCTAAATTTCCGGCAGTGCGGTATTTTCAAATCCATTTCCAGCATATGGAATCCCAGCTTGAGCTGACTAACCGTAGTCTTGAAACGTTACAACAACAAATGGCTGAATTGCAGGCACGCTTTGGTACTGTCCATACTGAGCTTGAACGGTCAAAAACTGAAAAATGAAGGTCTTTTTTGTTAAAACAACACAAGTTGAACCACTCCGTTTACCTTTCTTTAATATGGTTATGACTGACAACTGGCGGCGTCCTTTGGCGGTTGCAGTTGCTGCCGCTTTAACCACGTTATTGCATGGCTTGGTGTTCATCTGGTATTTAAATCGTCCGGCTCCGCCAGCATTCACCGAGGCAATGGCCTTGCCGATGATTGACATCGCTTTGGCTGCGCCCAATGTCGGCGCACCGATTAAACCCATTGCCCCACCTGAACCACCCAAACCGGTCGCGAAGCCGCCCGAGAAAAAGTCCAAGCCTAAAGTAAAACCCAAACCTATTATCAAACCCAAAGCAAAAAGCGAAATCAAAAAGCCGATTGTAAAACCTGAAACTAAGCCAGAGGCGTCTGCCCAAGTCGCAACGCCAGCCAGCCAGCCAGTAGCTACGCCTGTGGCAACAGCACCGACAGTCAGCAATACAGAAAGCAGCCCGATGGCTAGGGATGTGCCCGCCAATGCCAATGCGAATTATCTGAATAATCCCAAACCTGATTACCCGCGTCTAGCGCGGCAGAGGCATTGGGAGGGTAGGGTCGTGTTGCGGGTTTATGTCACGGCGGATGGGCGTTGCGGCGATTTGTCGGTATACCGGAGCAGCGGTCACGAAGCGCTTGACGATTCGGCAATGGCGGCGGTCAGGCAGTGGCGGTTTGTACCAGGCAAGCATGGCGCGACCGCCGTTGCCAGTTGGGTAAATGTGCCTATTGAG
>CANNKH010000320.1 GCA_947504985.1 Methylococcaceae bacterium
CCCGCTAAATTTATTCCTTATGCGGAGCGTAGCGACTTGATATTACCCATTGGCTATTGGGTATTGGAAACCGCTTGCGAACAATATGTAAAGTGGCAACAGCAAGGTGTTCCATCTTTTATCATGTCCGTTAATTATTCTGGCGTACAGCTTAAAAAAATCGGTCAGGTTGATATGGTTGCCAGTATTTTGGCTAAAACTGGCATGAATCCTGAAAACCTGAAATTGGAATTGACTGAAAGCGTGGTGATGGAAGATGCCGAAAACATTATCAATACTTTGCATAAATTTAAAAAAAT
Source organism: Methylococcaceae bacterium (assembly GCA_947504985.1). Lineage (GTDB taxonomy): Bacteria > Pseudomonadota > Gammaproteobacteria > Methylococcales > Methylomonadaceae > Methylovulum. Next base: position 300 of record CANNKH010000320.1, read on the forward strand.
GGGTATCTCGTTTTCAATCGATGACTTTGGCACCGGTTACTCTTCATTAAGTTATCTAAAACGCTTTCCTATTGATACCCTGAAAATTGATAAATCGTTTGTAGACGACATTGCTACAGATGCCGATGACGAGGCGATTTCCTCAACTATTATTGCAATGGCGCATAACTTAAGATTATCAGTGGTCGCCGAAGGCGTAGAAACTAAAGAACAACTGAATATTCTGCAAGCCAAGGGTTGCGATCAAGTTCAAGGTTATTATTTTTGCCATCCATTGCATCATGACGAATTCAAGGATTTTATGCTTGCAAGCGCCGGGCATCGACCACATGAATGCTGATTTTTTTGTTGATATTTCAATTAATACCCAGCAATTGTCGATTATTGATAATGGCAAAACACTGCAAACGTATCCCGTTTCCACCGCCAAAAAAGGCGCGGGCGAGCGGCGAGGCAGTGAATGTACGCCGCGTGGCTGGCATAAAATTCGGGCAAAAATAGGTGAGAATCAACCATTACAGTCTGTGTTTATCGGCAGACGCGTGACCGGCGAAATTTACAGCCCAGCGCTTGCCAGACAATACCCACAACGTGACTGGATTTTAACGCGCCTACTCTGGCTGGGTGGATTAGAGCCTAGAAAAAATCGTTACGGTGATGTGGATACCACTTGGCGCTATATTTATATTCACGGTTGCCCTGATGATTTAATGACGGGTCGGCCAGATTCTCATGGCTGTATTCGCATGAAAAACGCCGATATTATGGATTTGTTTGAACGTGTAAAGGTCGGCGTAAAGGTCTATATTCATGAATAATTTGTAACCCAGTTTTTGGGCTGAAAACTTTTCCCAAGCGGCCTGTTTTCAAGAAATTAAACGAGTTACCGTTCACTTTGAAACGGGTTACCTAAATACTAATTAGTCGCCAGTTTTATTGATGCCAGTGTCCCGTCATCAAATAGCTTTTTTAATTGATCAACCACATCAGGATCAAACTGGATACCCTTGTCAGCTTCGATAAAAACCATGGCATCCATCATTGTCCACGCTTCCTTATAGGGTCTTACTGTGGTTAGCGCATCAAATACGTCTGCCACTTTTACAATTCTTGCCGATAATGGAATTTCGTTACCTTTTAAACCGTTCGGGTAGCCCGTTCCATCAAATTTTTCATGATGTCCAACCGCAATTTCCCTTGCTGCTTCATAAAATAGGTTATTACCCAAAATACGCGCCCCAGCTAAAGGATGCTGTTTCATCAACCCCCATTCTTCAGTGGTTAAAGCGGCTTTTTTCTTCAAAACGGCATCAGGTACAAACAGTTTACCTATATCATGCAGCATACTCATAAGCCCCATGTGTTCGGCATCCTGTTTGTCTATGCCCATAGCAATCGCCAATGCTTCGGTATAATGCTGTACCCGCTGTAAATGGCTGCCGGTATCTTCATCTTTGCCTTCAGCAGCGACACACAACATGGTGACCGCATCTTTATAAGCTGATTCCAGCATACGGTGCGCTTCATCAAGTTTGCCTTGCAAATCATAGGATTCCAAGGCGCGGATGACCGTCATATTAAGATCATGTGGCTCCCAAGGTTTGGTGACATATTTATAAATGTGAGCCTCATTGACGCAAGCCATCAAGGCATCCATGTCGGCATAACCAGTCAGCAAGATTCTGATGGCTTTAGGTTGTCTTTGCAGCGCATGTTGTAACACTTGGTTCCCAGTAATGCCGGGCATACGCTGATCGCAAATAATTAAATCCACCGCTTGCCCATTGAGCAAAGCAATGCCTTCATCACCATTGATTGCCGTCAATACGGTGTAGCCTTTGCGAAAGCTTCGTCGCAAGGTTGCTAATACGTCAGGATCATCATCAATCAACAACAGAGTATGCATTAAGTTACCTTGGCTAAGTGCAGTGGAAGGGTAAGGGTAAAACAGGTACCGACATTAAGCTCTGATTTAACCGTTACCGTCCCATGATGTTTTTCGATGATGCCATAGGAAATCGACAAACCTAGGCCGGTACCCTCGCCAACCTCTTTAGTCGTAAAAAAAGGATCGAAAATTTTTGCTTTCACCTCATCTGACATGCCGATACCCGTATCAGTAATACTGATTACTGCTTGGTCATCCTGTTTGGCTGTACTGATACGAATAATGCCCTGCTCGGGCATGGCCTGAATCGCGTTGGCTAAAATATTCATAAAGACTTGATTTAACTCACCCGCATAGCATTCGACCGGCGTATTGAGGCGATAGTCTTTTTGTATGTCAAGCCGATTTTTATATTGGTGGTGCAACATTTGTAAACTGCAATCAATGCCTTCTTCGAGCAATACACTTTTAACTTCGCCCTGATCCAAACGGGAAAAATTGCGCAAAGCCAAGACAATATTTCTGATCCTTTCCGCAGCTTGCTGCTGACTACCAATAAGTGCTTGCAAATCATGGCTAATAAATTCGTAATCTATTTCCTGAAGAAATTCCTGTAACTTGCTCTCACCGAGGGCAGTGCAGCAGGTCATCGCCAAACTAAGTGCATTTTCAATATCGTGTACATAATCGCGTAATATCGGCATATTGGCATAAATGGCACCAACGGGGTTATTGATTTCATGTGCGATACCCGCTACTAATTGCCCCAATGACACCATTTTTTCAGACTGAACCAGATGCGATTGTGCAGATTTAAGCTGCTCCAAAGCCTGCCGCAATTCACTGGTTCGCTCATC
>CANNKH010000321.1 GCA_947504985.1 Methylococcaceae bacterium
CAACACTCTGCCGTTAGTCACCAAGCCGTACAGTTCATCATGCAGGTTGAGATATTCTTGCACCAAGCCATGTGCCGACATGCGGGGTGCGCCGATGTGAGTGCGTTCCGGTTTTCTGTCCAGTCCAGCGGTTTCGCGGTAGCCGATGATGTGCAGTGGCGTATTGCCACGATTGATGACGCGGTGCGAGATGGCGTAGGTTTTGCCGTTGAGTTCGGCTGCTTTGGGCTGGTATTCCGGTTGATAACCGAGCAAGCCCAGCAGCGGTACTATCCACAGGTTACGGGTTTCGGTGGTGGCGGGGCTGTCAGGTTTTAAGGTGTCAAGTTTGCGCTGGAAAATGCGCCAGTAGTCTTGGGCATCCGCCCAGGCGCGGGCAATTTCGTCTTTGACTTTGACGTTGGTGTCCAGGCCAAAATCAGCCGGGCGTTGGCCAATGGCGGTTTCGTCGAGTTTTTCGAGGATGTCAGGCGATAGGATTGCGCCTTCTATGCGGATGCTGGGGTAGTTCATGGGCTATTATTTATGGTTAGCGCGACGGGTCATAATAAAGCCGTTTCTCGTGTGAGATCATCAACAGAGTTATCCAGCAAGAACGCCCCGGCATCAAAAGCTAGGTGTAAGAAAGCCACTCGGTGAATTCCTAACCAAACGGCGGCAGTACCGGAAGAAAGTTTGCCTTCCTTAAAAAGATTGATGGCGACTTGCGTTTTTATGTAGTCGGCGAATTCTTCGGCATTGAGATGTAGGCTCAACAAAATTTCTGGAGGGCAATCTATGGTGGCTGTGTTCTGCATGGTGGCTCCAGAAATTAACAAAATATAAATCCCTATTTTTCTTTCTACGGTAATGCAATATCTGTTTGAGAAAAATCATTGCCTTTAAAGAGTAATGATTGGTTTAAATGCTTTGCCAGTGCATAACTACAGCAATCGCCAAAATTTAATTTAGCTGGATGCCGACCTTTCCCGTATTCCCGCCATGCCATTCTCGCTAACGCAGCCTGCTGTTGATCAAACTCAACAATAGTCGGCGTTAATTCGGCTAATAATTCATCTAATTTTTCCGCGCCCGATTTGCCTTTCTTGTATTCGATGACCATTGCTGATTCAACCAAACTGACGGCGCTCAAGTAAAGCTCATCGGCATCAATGAGCTGATTCAATAATTGCTCGGCATCAGATTCCAACAGCAAAACAGCAATTAAAACGGATGAATCAACCACCATTAGTCATTGCCCCATAGACCAAAGTCACTTTGCGCGTAACCTAGAATTTGATCGGGTGGATGGTTATCCAAGGTTGGCAAGTTCGCACATTCTTTAGCAATACGCATGAGCTTCTGCTTTTTTTGCAGTTTTTGTGCGTTATCGGCTTTGGTTAAGCCTTCGATGGCTATGTCGTCAATTTGTATTTCCTGATGGTTTGAAATTATTGCCAACAAATGATCAACGTAGACTTCTTTTAGCTTTATATGAATGGTGGTCATGTTAGTGTTCCAAGGATACGAAGTGTGCAACATCAAATTCTGCCAGATTCCGTTCGCCTGGCAATTTGCATACGAGCAATCCGTAACCGTCTTCAGGTTTTGTCGGCTGAATCCGGCGATTGACTTCAACTCTTAAGTTAGCTCCTTCTACTATGAAGCTAAGTTGACATCCTGGCGTAATATCCAATTGTTTGCGGATGTCGAGCGGGAAAACGACTTGGCCTTGTTCAGAAACGGTGACGGTTTGCATAATGGCTCCTAAAGCGAATAATTTACTTATGTTAGTGAGGCGATTTCAATCCGGCAACAAAATATAGATACCCAGTAAATCCATAGGCAAAACCGGGTAGACCACCTGAAATTGCTGTTTGTCCATCAGGGCGCTAAAACGTTCATGGGCTTCGACCAGACGTTTTGATTGGTGTTCGGCAACATGTTGAAACTCATCTTGTAAGTGAGCTAGCAGTTTTAGTTCATTGTTAAGAAAGTTGGCGCGAGCTTGCACAGATAGGTCGGACGAGGCGCGTGCTTGGTTTAACAGGTTTTTTGCCTGTGCGTGATCGAGAAATTGTTTTTGCTGGGGTGTGCCGCTCCAGCCCCAGAGCAACATTTCTTCGGCAACTATCTGGTAAGCGCGTTTGCTTTGTTCGATGACATTACGGCAACGAAACAGCATCAAGGTGGTTTTTGTGCTGACTTGTTGGGTGCGAATCACCGCAGCGCGGGCGGCTTTTTTATCGATTCTGGCTAAGGTGTTTGCCATCACCAGTTGACAGAGTTGTTCGACAAAACGGTGATTGCGTCCTAAATAAAGATGATTTTCTGGTGTTGGCGATTGGAAGCTGATTTTGAGCGTTTCACCGCTAGGTAACAGGTCGCGCAACGATACTGGCAGATTAGCGGTGACTAAATCGTAGCCGTGCTTAGTTTGAGTGGTTTGCACGCCGAGCAAATGATTTAGTGTCGAGCTAACAAAGGTTTCGACGGCTGTGGGATCGCCAATGGCCTCGTCTACTTCGCTTAGGTCGGCTTCAATTTCATGGGCTTTGATGGCATTTTGGGCAAAAATACTGCGTGAGGCTTTTTCCCGTTCGGCAGCTTCATCCACTTTGCGGGTAATGTTGGCTTTGGCGGTTTCCGCTTCGTCAAAATCGCAAAAATCGAATAAGGTTTGCTGATATTTAGAGTCTGCCGGTTTGATTTTCCGGGTGGCTATTTTTCGATCAGGATTCAGTAATAATGCCTGCGTAATGGTGTCGATGATGCTTTGCGAGTCTTCCGGGAAGGGCACGTTGATACCGGTGGCGCGTTTTATCTCGCGTACTTTACGCAGCAGGACATCCAGCACAATGCCGTCGATAGGGTTATCAGAACCATACAATAGACAGGCTTTAACCGTGGGCGCGTGTTGTCCGTAGCGGTCAACACGGCCTTCGCGTTGCTCTAAGCGGTTTGGGTTCCAGGGCAAATCATAATGCAATACACCGGTAAAGTTGTCTTGCAGGTTAACGCCTTCAGATAAGCAGTCCGTAGCAATCAATACCCGC